>CAJXUU010000371.1 GCA_913061325.1 uncultured Saprospirales bacterium
TTACTTTCCAATACAAAACCTAGTAAAAATACTATCCAACAAATCATCCGTATAAATCTCCCCAGTAATCTCACCTAAGTGATATAACGCTTGACGAATATCCATAGCAATAAAATCACCTGTCAATCCACCTGTCAATCCATTCAACACAGCATCAAGTGATTCGTATGCTTTATGAAGTGCATCATAGTGTCTAGAATTACTCACGATCGTCTGATCCATCAATTCTGGATTATCGATAACTGTTTTGTGGAGTAGATCTTTGAGCGCCTCAATATTCATCTTATTAAGGGCAGATGCTGTGATAAGGTTGTCCGCTGAGATGAGGCCTTCTTTGTAATACTCTTCTGGTTTTACATATGGATTGAGGTCCATTTTGTTGGCAATGAAGAGTTTTTTGCTACCCGAAGTAATTACTTTACTCCCTTCTAAGAATCTATCTACATCACTCCACAAGTCTTCTGGTTTACTCTCCCAAATATCAAAAACATAGATCACAACTGTGGATTCAGAGATCTTCTCCATTGTCTTGTCTACCCCAATCTTTTCTATTGCATCTTGTGCTTTTCTTATCCCTGCAGTATCAATTAATCGAAAGCTGATACCGTTGATATTTAGGCTTTCTTCGATGGTATCTCTAGTCGTACCTGCGATATCAGATACGATTGCGCGTTCTTCGTTGAGGAGTGCATTCAGGAGGGTAGATTTTCCTGCATTGGGGCGTCCCGCGATTACTGTTGCTACCCCATTCTTGATTACATTTCCTAAGCGGAAAGAGTCTATCAATCGTTTAATAACACCTTTAATCTTTGCTACCAATTTTTCCAACCGATCTCGATCTGCAAACTCTACATCTTCTTCTCCGAAGTCTAGTTCAAGTTCTATCAGTGCCGCAAAATCTATCAACTCCTGGCGTAACTCTGCAATCTCATCTGAGAATCCACCACGCATCTGTTTCATGGCCAGTTCGTGGCTGCCTTCATTGTTAGATGCTATAAGATCGGCAACTGCTTCCGCTTGTGATAGATCTAACTGTCCATTCATAAATGCTCTGAGTGTGAATTCTCCTCGCTCTGCATGTCTGACACCTTTTCTTAGAAACAACTGAATAATCTGCTCAATGATATAACTCGAGCCATGACAACTGATCTCGATTACATCTTCCTTGGTATATGATCTAGGAGCTTTGAAAACAGTAGCCAGACATTCATCTATCATCTTATCATTCTCATCTAGGATTTTACCAAAATGAACGGTATTGCCCTCTACTTTTGTCAGGTTTCGGCCATGGAATACTTCGTCTACAACCTTGATCGTATCTGGACCAGAAAGACGGATTACTCCAATGGCTCCAGCGCCCGGAGGAGTAGATAGTGCGATGATCGTGTCAGTGATATTATATCTCATGCAGCAAAGATGAGAAAAACAATTTTATCCCTTACACTAGTTTGCAAAATCGCAAACAAATGTATTCGATGCTTTAGCTTCGTGAATTCATGTAGGAGAGGAACGCATCCAACATAAAATCCATCAAGAGTGGTACAAACGAGACTAAAGTCGCATATACATTTTAGCTTCGTGAACCCAACTAGTGCACTAAGAACTAAATATCCCACCCCATATACTAGTTATTTTTTGTGTATATATCGTTGAAGAACCACTTCTTTAGCTGTGGCTAAAGTCCTGAACCTTCGCCTCATCTATACAAAAAACTCCTACCTCTATTAGGTAGTTTACTTAATACTTAGTGCACTAGGGTTCGAACTTGGCCTTCGATTTAGAGTTTAATTAATCACTTTTTATCAATCATGAAGGTGCTAAATTAGACTTAGACTACGGAGGTCTTAGAGACCTCCGTAGTCTTGAACATAATCTTCAATAAATCAAGCACTCTTATTTGATTTTCTGATATCCATTTGATTTTTTGCCCATTGGATATAATCACACATGTCCGTTTGCAGTTTGACTATTGATTTCGCCTTTGCTTCATGTCTGATTTCTGCATATTGGGTTGCTCTATATTGTGAAAGTTCTAAGAGCTCTTCTTGTAGTTCTATTCTCTCAGATTTTCTTTTGCTTTCGCCAATCTGTTTTCTAAGGTTTGCCAAACTTTCTAGATATTTTTCTTCCTCCATATCATAGATCATTCGATCATCTAATATTGATATTGGCGCTATGAAAAGTCCATTTTTTATTGCCAACCTGTTCAATGAATTCAATTCTTTAAGAGAGATATTTTCTTTATCACTCAGTTCCTTGATCTCATCGTATCTTTCATCCCAGTTCTTGTAATTTCTGTTTGACAATATATCGGTAAGTAGTGTTTTATAGCTTAGTTTCGAAAACAAACCAGGATCTTTATTCACATTGAATAAGGTAAAAATAGCTCTGCTTCGATTCCACCATTCTTTCGAATCAGACTCAATAACTATTTCAATTATTTGCTCATTAATCCGTTTAGTTAATTCTTGAGTAGGGTTATAGATTCTGATATTATCAATCATTCCAATAAATCCAAAAAGTCGCTCAGGTTCTTCAATCATCTCAGCTGCAGATAGTTTCCATTCGTCGTATAATGACTTACTTTCTTTCGATGACAAATGCTCTACTTCAAGCTTCTTTTTGAATTCTTGAAGCACTAATTCTAGATATTCTCTCCGGTCTCCATAAGTACTAAATGACTCGAGCTGGGTCCGTATCTCAGCTCCATATAACTTTACGAGTTCACTTTTTGAACGTTTATTTTTACCATAGAAATTCCAATCATCCAATACTGATTTATACTCATAGTACAGAGGTCGAATCTCAGCCATTGCCTTACTGTACGTAATTATAGCAGAATTCCTTTCTTCACCATTGCCTACTGATTCTTCAAAGGTTCGCCAATGTAAATCTTGTAGTTCTTGATATGTCGGCTCTTGCTCTTTCCCGTCTGCTTTCCCAAATATATCATCTAAAAACTTCTCTTCGTCTTCGAAATATAACTCTACTCCTTGATCTATCAGATTCAAAAAATCTATTTCACATTGTTTTATTGTCTTTGCCTTACCCAACTTTTCATCTGACAAACCTTCTCCTAGCCGGTCATAGTCTATTAATAAATAACCAATATTTGACTTTGTGTCAAATGTCGAGACAGGAATATTGACACCAGCGCGATTGATGGTTATATCAGAATTTATATCAAAACCTTCGCTCAAAAGCACTTCATCAAGAGCGTACTTAATATCATACTTGTTTAATCTTGATTCAAGCTTATCCGTAGTAGAATTGGTCTTTAATAAGTTAGTAGCCTCAGCAGTAAATGAATGGTCAACTTCGTAGACAACATTGTCAATCTCTTCTATCTCAATATCAGAGGAAGGCGTCTTACTGAATAGGAAAACAATAGCAATAATAGCAATGAAGGAAACGAGTAGAAGCATTCTAGTTAATAGTTGGGTTACGTTCATACAATTGATTTAATATTTAACTACTAATATGTAGATGATATTATTCACAAAAAAGTATGTACGTAAATTACGTTAAAAAAATCTGATCGTTAAATTCCCCCAACCTATTAACTCATTGTTTGCATAAAAAACAATATAATAAGTGATACAATCAGTTGTACCACAGCTTTTAACAAGTCGAATGCGTAAACTTAATTTATATGCATAAATTACTTAACATTGCATACCTACACTTTATTTCATAGATGTGGAGTCGCATACTCGTACTCCTAATTTAATAAATGGTATTTCTTGGCATATAGATAGAATTCTAAAATGAAAAGAAGACATGCAAAATACATCGTCCCTGACCAGACCTCTATAAACCAATACAAGTTATTTTAATTTATCGGTCAACTTTTTTCAGTACGATGCAATGTGTTTTAGTTTACTTTCGGATGATGCAGAATATAACCTTATATTGAGGAATATAGATCTTCAAATTTCAAAAAGAATATAATGAATCTAAACCTTGCAGTATTAATCGATGGTGACAACATCCCTTCTGCCCATGTAAAAGAGATGATGGAAGAAATAGCAAAATATGGTAATCCCACCATAAAGCGAATCTATGGGGATTGGACAAAACCTAATCTTTCGAAATGGAAAAATCTATTGCTTCAAAATGCCATCACTCCGATTCAGCAATATGCCTACACTACAGGAAAAAATGCTACTGATTCTGCAATGATTATAGATGCCATGGATATACTTTATTCGGATAAAGTCAGTGGATTCTGTCTCGTGTCGAGCGATAGCGATTTTACACGACTAGCTACTAGATTGAGAGAAGCAGGCATGCAAGTGATAGGCATCGGTGAGAAAAAGACACCTACTCCATTCATCGTTGCTTGTGACAAATTCATCTACATAGAAATCATAAGAAATCAATCCAAAAATGAGGAAGATGTAGAAGATGAAAAACCAAATGAAGAGAACATAGATAAAATCACACCAAAGGTAATCAAGCTTATTTCCACCACCATCTCTGATCTTTCAGATGAAGATGGCTGGGCATTCTTAGGTGATGTCGGAAGTTTACTTCAGAAAAAACAACCCAATTTTGATTCTAGAAATTATGGTTTCGATAAACTAACTCCTCTCATAAAATCAACAGGTCATTTCGAAATCGATCAACGAGAAAATCCTAAAAGAAGAAACAAACTCATCTTCGTCAAGAATAAACCAAAACGAAGAAATAAGGCTAACGCTAGGAAAAAGTAAAATGGTTTCATATCCTGAGTTTTAGTTATTCACTAAACACCTATGAATCAACATTTAAAATATTTGTTCTATTGATATACCATGATGTCCAAATATAGATAAAAGCTAATGGTGCTTGCAATTCATTGCGAGCCGCAAGAGTCTTTGCGCAAGCAAAATAAAAATAGAGAAATGCCCTTAGAGAGCGAATTATTTACTACTCTAGTGCACTAAGAACTAAATATCCCACCCCATACACTAGTTCTTTTTTGTGTATATATCGTTGAAGAACCACTCCTTTAACTGCGGCTAAAGTCCTGAACCTTCGCCTCATCTTTACAAAAAACTCCTGCCTCTATGAGGTAGTTTACTTAATACTTAGTGCACTAGTT
>CAJXUU010000372.1 GCA_913061325.1 uncultured Saprospirales bacterium
CACTATCCTCTTCGTCGGCAGCGTCAGATGTGTATAAGAGACAGGATATGACATCATCACTTATTGTTAGCGGTTCGGCTTTTTTCTTTTAAATATTCTCTTTATCCAATTGTCTTTCGGTTCTTCGGACGTTTTAAAATCTCCATTTTTATTCAGGAGCAAATTTAATTTAGACCGAACTTCACCTGTTTTACTGTCTACATCTTCGACTTTCCAAACTCCTGACTTTTTATCTTCTTCTGTTCTATTATCAATGTATTGCCATCGATTCAATTCGGATTCTCTTTCCCCCGTTAATTTCAAATCTCCCTTTAGAATCCAATTTTTCAATTCGATTGCAAGTTCTTTAGCTGACGGATATACAGAGTTAACCAATTCTTTTTTTTGCTTATCATTCAATTCGTGGTAGTATTCAACTCCATATTTGTTAGGCACCTCAATGAATAAACCAATTCCTAATCCTAAGTCTTCCAAAAAGTAATATCCTCTGCAATACAGGTCATACATTCTCGTAAGGGATTCACCTTCTTCTCCGTCTCTTTCAATTATTGAAGTTAGGAGTTCAACCATTTTTACACTTTCAAATTTCCCTTCATCAAATCTTTCTTTTAGGATTTTCCTTTTTCGTACTTTGAACTTGAAGTTCCGTAATTTAAGCTTATTAAGTCTGTGTATTCATCTTCCGTGAGTTCACTTTCGAGCCATTTCGTTTCATAGACCCAATTCTCAAAATCTTTAATGGATATTTTTTCAACCATTAAATCAAAGTATTTGGATTCTATTTTATTTAGATCTATCATTTTTTTTCTTGCTGACCGCTAACTTATTTATAAACGTACTCCTTTTTTATATTAATTCCCATTTTTAAAATCATCAAAAATCATAACATATTGATAATTAATAATTTAGACGACCTGTTGTTTTTACTAAGCGTATTTATCCGTTAAATTCGGATAAAATGTCATACCTAAACCTTTGATTTTTGACTTGCAGGTATATAAGTTAAGCTTCTCACACAACTACCCTAGCAATCAACAATTTAAAAATCCTCCGCAATCTAGCCCATTACCCCCTGCTTAAACAAGTATCATCTAAATCAAAATATTCATGAAACGTTTACCCTCAAATAATAAAAGACCATCTTTCATGAACTCCAAATTGAAGAACGTTAACGTAAGTCACTTTCCAAAAGATGTTCATGAGCCGGTTGTCCTCAAATAATAAACGACCAACTTTCATGAACTCCAAATTGAAGAACATTAACGTAAGTCACTTTCCATAAACGGATATCGTTGGTTTACAATATTTTGATCTTAATTGTAATTGATGCTAAAATACGAATAACCTTAAACTATAGTAATCAGAATTCTATTTAACTAAATTCTTAATTTCAAATCTTCACAAACTTCAACGTTCGTACTTCATTCCCAAAAGCAATTTGGATAAAATGAACTCCAGCATTTAAATGTGAAATATCTATAGAATTATCCCTATCCAATGTTACAACAGAAGATGCTCCTAATAATGAGGTGATCTGAATCGCACCTAGATTCTTAATATTCTCTGCACCTTTTATCATTAATTTATCAGAAGCAGGATTAGGATACAATCCAATTTTTAGTCCTTGATGATCCACAGTATTTACACCACCATCATATTTATAAACAGTAATTTTACTGGTTGGTGCTCCACCATTATTAATCAGGTAGATCGTTTCTCCATCATTAGACACAGCAATATCTCTTAGTCTTCCATTCAGATCCTGGTCTGCCCCAAAGAATCTCTTTGGGTTCGGATTTTCGATTGTTGATGGAACAAGATTTCCATTTTCTTCAAGTTTAAATTGATAGACTTCTTTGTCTGTGGATACACCATCTTTTAGTGTTACGACTAATAAGCTGTTACGCCATTGAGGGATGGCTTCACTTCCGTAATATATACCTCCCGATGGGGCTACCGTACACCAGTCTGTTCCTACTGTGGATGTATCTTGCGTCGTACACCAAGAATATAAAGGTTCTATGAGCGCATCATTATCTACCAATGGATTCGGAACATAGTTCGCTACATAAGAATCTTCACCAGGAAAACTATTATCATCATGATATCCTCGGACATCCTTCCACCCATAATTCATCCCTTTCATTAACACATTAATTTCATCATCTGTATCATCACCATGTTCAATATCATAAATGATTTCAAGATTAGGATTGTACATCAACCCTTGAGGATTTCTATGGCCTCTAGTGTAGAAAGAATTGCCAAGTATCGGATTGTCATCGGGAATCGTTCCATCCATATTGAACCGATGGATTTTACCATTCTGTGTTGTGACATCTTGTGCAAAGTTATTTGGGTTTTCTGATTGTGGAACATAGCAATCTGGACCACTTATTTCAGATCTACCATTATCTCCTATCGTTAGAAAAAGATAAGGATTACCATCTTGTGTTACGGCCATCAACCTTCCTCCGAAGTGATCGTATCCTGTTGTTATCTCATTGACAATATTTGCATCGTCCACCACTTCATTGGTTACAGAACTCCAAGTCAATTGCTTCAATCTGAATTTAGTCGCAGGAGTTTCTTCTGTGCCGCTATTATAAGAATGCAAAAAGTATATAAAAGAAGTTGCTTCATCAGAAAAACTAGGATGCAATGCCAACCCTAAGGTACCAAAACCTATTTTAAGGTTCGGGCAATGTGGTGAGTTCTCAAGAGGTGAACCACCAAAGTAATCTGGCGCGGTATAGACCACGGTTTTCTCACCGGTTGATGGGTCTATTCTAGATACTCTGCCTTCTCTTTCTGTCACCCAAAGGTAACCATGAGGCCCGTATGTTATTTCCCATGGTGTTGTAAGCGAAGTCGACAATTCTGATCGTATGAATGACTAAGAATTAAGAGAAAAAGATGTAAAAAAGAAAATAGATAGTAATAGAATTTGTTTCATTGGTTTAGATTTAAGCTTTTGATTTATATCTCGATTAGTATTTGATTCTTTTGACTTTTCTCCTCAAAAGAATTTACAAATAACACTTTAATTATCTTCTTAAGATACGAATGTTATTATGCTTTGGATAGGTAAAACTCAATATTAAAAACATAGCACACATGAAATATCGTGAATGAGTGCTAATAATTTTATTAATTCCTAAAGGTCTTTAGACATTATTTTCAATTACACTTTGTAAATCGTTAGCAAGCTCAAGATCCACCTATGCATTGACACTTATGGTTGAGAAAAAATAATAAAATACCGATAACAATTTTCGTTGGTTATTTTTCATATTCATCATTTCAATAGTCACTATGAATCTCCCAATTGTTTAAACTTAAATCTTGTATTAAAGGCGGGTTCATGCTCCTGTATCATGATAGCTTTGACCTCTTTCACAATTTCGGGATATTCCCTTGACACGTCTACTTGTTCCTCTAAATCTAGCTCAAGGTTATAGAGTTCTATTTCCATATTCTCATCAAAAATATCTTTTCGGATGCCTTTCCATTTACCCATTCTGACGGCTTGCTGTCCATTGTAACTTGGGAATTCCCAATACAAAAACTCGTGTGGCTTTTGTTTTTCATCTAACAATGTTGATTTGAAACTGATCCCATCTATACTGTCAGGAGGCGTTATGCCTGCAATGTCACAAATGGTAGGCATAAGATCATAAAAAGCAGAAATGTGATTGCTCTCAGTCCCTGGTTTAATATGATTAGGCCAACTCGCTATTAATGGAATTCGAATTCCGCCTTCATATACAAATCCTTTTGTGCGTCCATACCCATTAGAAAACGGCATTGAACTTTCGAAATAATCAAAATCAACTCCTCCTGTATAGGTTGGCCCATTATCACTAGAAAAGATAATAACTGTGTTATCATAGATTCCTTTTTCTTTCAAGAGAGATACAATTTCTCCTACTTGATCATCAAGGTAACTGATCATGGCAGCATAAGTAGCTCTAGGATACCTATTTGGGAAGTAGCCTTTATCTCCTATGTACGGTTCTTCTTCTCCAAAAACTTTCCTATACCTATCTACGTATGCCTTAGGTGCCTGCAGAGGCAGGTGAGGCAGTGGTGATGCATAATACATAAAGAAAGGATTGTCTTTGTTTTCCTCGATAAAGGAAAGCGCCTTTTCATGGATTTTCTTTGGAGCATACTCTTTCTGATTAAACTTAGCATAACTCTCTTCTTTATATGGATCTGCTAAAGAATCTAATTTTGTCCTTGGCGGAACGAGTTCATTGTTAAGCACATCCTTTTCCGTATTTTCCCACAGGTGGCATGGGTATAAATTATGAGCCTGTCGTTGACAATTATATCCATAAAAAAAGTCAAAACCTTGTAGATTAGGCACACCATCCGTTTCTGGAGCGCCTAAGCCCCACTTCCCTACTATACTTGTATTGTATCCTGCTTTTTTTAATTGGTCTCCTAATGTTATTGTATTCTTTGGAATAGGCCGTTGTCCTTCAAGGCCTGGATTTAAACAAGCTTTTTCATAGTCCCAGACATCTCCGCGTTCATTCCACTCATCATTACCTCTGATGAAGGCATGTCCTGTATGTTTCCCTGTTAAAAACACATAACGAGCAGGTGCACAAACTGGAGCTCCAGAATAATGCTGGGTGAACTTCATACCACTTTTAGCAAGGGCATCTATATGTGGAGTTTTGATTTTTGTTTGCCCGTAGACTCCTACTTCTCCATATCCAAGATCATCAGCAAGGATATAAATTATGTTTGGAGGCAGCTCTTCATTTTTCTCCAAATTGCAATTGGATAGCAAAAAGATGCATAAGATTAGACATAAAAATTTATTCATAATTTCACTTGTAACTACTCAGGTACTATTAAGTAGTGGATAATCAGGCAGTTGTAATATATTAATGAATGACATATATAAGATTTATTTTATATAAAGGACTGTAAATCAATAATATTAACATCTGTCTCTTATACACATCTCCGAGCCCACGAGACAGGCAGAAATCTCG
>CAJXUU010000373.1 GCA_913061325.1 uncultured Saprospirales bacterium
CCCAATGATAAAACCGATAATTTCTTTTTAGAATGAAAATGCCGACTTTAGTCGGTAGGTGAACCCACCTACTTCTAGTAGGTGGTGATTCAGTTCCCACCATTTATAAGCAGCATCAACTTTTCCTCCAAGATTTCAATTCGTGTCTTTATATCTTGGTTTTCGTTCTTAAGGCTTTCAATTTCGGAATCCGTGTTAGTGTTAGAATCTCTAGCTTGAGAAGATTGATCATTATTTTGTTCATCTTGGAATCCGATAGTAAGTGCTCCATTATCAAGTCTAACCCATTCAAACCCATTATATCCTTCAAATCAAGTACCGGTGAACCGAATACTGCCTGCATAATCGAGATCTGTATTCTCAATGAGAATAGCTCCATCTATATGCAGATCTTGAAGTGGTGCTAGCACATTAACCCCAAAACCATCTACATCGCCCTCAAGAGAGGTTTCAGTTATGCATATTTTGAAGTCAGTAAACTCTGTTGGAATATCGCAGAACACAGAAAAGAGAAGTCCACATTTCCATTAACATATTTTAATTCTGGTAATACAACAAAAGTATCATCATAATCTACATAACCTCCAATATATTCGACTGCTGGTAAAGAGCCATGGCCATCGTATAAAATAAGAGACCCCATTATTGAATCTAAATTTAATAATCCTGATAAATCAGGATTATTATTATTACTAAATGAAGAGGTAAGCAAATACCCCTCTATTTTGGTTACAGCATAAAGACTGTCAACGTTTGTTACATCATTTCCAAGCTGCAATTGCTCTAAAACCTTGCACCCAGGATAATTCACATTAAAATTATCAATATCGTTTTGATTCCAAAACAGAGGTCCACAAGCTTGGCCATTTAAGTTTTGAATTGAAAAACATGTAAAAAAGAAAAGAAAATATTTCGTGAGAGTGTTGGTTATCGATATTTACAAACATATATACTTGCAATTTAATGCATAAAAGTGAAACACCTGTTGTATAAATCATATCAAGTCTTAATGACTGTAATTAATATACTTCAAAAGACAATTTCATTTAAAGATTGTATTGATATGACGTAAATCAATTCAACTTACTATATTGATAATTCAAATGTAAAAATGTATGCTAAATCCTATAAAAACCAAGTACTTAAAACCTCAATTCATTCTATTTACTCTACTATTCCTAACCATACTATCCTGTGGAGAAGATAAACCAATCTCACCACCACAAGGACCTGACAAGGCTCCCGAATCATGGATGTACAACCAACGAGCATTCCCCAATGGAATAAACAGAGAAGCCAAAGCGCTTGCCCTCAAACAATACAAATCGATGGCAAAATCTTCTGATTCTAGGTTTGATAAAGAATGGGAGCAAGTAGGACCCATCAATATAGGTGGAAGGATAACGGATATATCTCTACATCCTACAGATAAGGATATCATATATGCTGGTTCGTCAGTCGGTGGAGTTTGGAAGTCCATTGATAGAGGATACGAATGGGAACTGATCTTTGAAGAAGAAGGTGGAGTATCCGTCGGAAATATAGAAGTATCAACCAATGATCCCAATACAATTTTTGTAGGAACGGGTGAAGCTAATGGCTCCGCCACATCGGGTGCATTTTTTGGAAATGGAGTGTATAAATCAACAGACGCTGGTGAATCATGGCAAAATATAGGACTTCCTAAATCAGACCATATAGGCAGAATATTGGTCCATCCAGAAGATAGCGATATCGTATATGTAGCTGTAGCTGGAAAACTGTATGATAATAATAACGAACGAGGGGTTTACAAAACAATCAACGGAGGTGACTCTTGGGAACAAGCATTGTTCATTTCTGATTCTACGGCTGTGATAGACATAAGTATGAGTCCTTTGGAACCAGACGTGATTTTTGCCGCTTCTTGGGAAAGAACAAGATTTGCTATTGGTAGAACATATGGAGGTTTGACTTCAGGATTACACAGATCAAAAGATGGTGGAGAATCTTGGGAATTAATGACCAATGGATTACCAACACCAGATACATTGACAGGAAGGATCGGTGTAGCAGTGTCTCCGTCTGATCCAAATAAAATATATGCAAGTTATACGAGCGACCCAATTACGAATAGATTCTCTGCAGTATTTTCATCCTCAGATCAAGGAGATAATTGGACGGAGCTTAATGGAGAAGAATTGTCTGGAATATATGCATCATTTGGATGGTATTTCGGGAATGTGAGAGTACATCCTACCAACCCTGATGAAGCCTACCTTATGGGGCTCAATACACATCGAACAACTGACGGAGGAGCTACATGGAGTCAATGGACTTCTGGAGTGCATGTAGATCAACACGGCATGGAAATTCATTCAACCGATCCAGATTTCAGAGTAATCGGAAATGATGGTGGTATCTATATCACTGAAGACGCAGGACAAACCTTTCGACATGTAGAAACGATAGCTAATAATCAATTATACGAATGTGTGATCCACCCCACTCTACCAGAGACCTACTTCGGAGGAGCTCAAGATAATGGTACTCTCATGACTACAGCCAATGGAGAAGCTGGCTATGAAAGAATAAGTGGTGGCGATGGGTTCACTATAAAATTCGATGATGTAAATCCGGAATTACACTATGTAACTTCTCAGTTCGGAGGACTAAGTAGAAAATATACATTGGTGCCTTATGATACCGAATATATAAAACCAGATGCAGATCTTAGAAGTCGACTCAATTGGAATACTCCATTTGTCACTATTCCAAATGAAGAGAATGGTATTCTATATGGTGCCGAGCACATTTTATATTCTTCAGAAGCAGGAGATAACTGGGAGATCATAAGTCCTGATCTTACGAATGGTCCTTATGGCTCTGTTACTAGTTTTGGTACCATCTCAGCCATTGCGATCTCAGAAATAAATCAAGATATAATAGTCGCCGGAACTGATGATGGTAATGTACAAATCACGACTGACAGAGGATTGACTTGGTCTAAAGTATCAGAAAACTTACCGATGCTTTCAGTCTCTAGTGTAGCTACGAGTCCTTTGGACGAAGCAACTATCTATGTGACATACTCTGGGTACAGATTTAATAATTACTTGCCTCATGTATTGAGATCAAGTGATTATGGAGAAACATGGACAGATATAGGATCTAGTCTTCCAGAATCTCCTATCAATGAAATAGTAATTGATCCTACGTTACCCAATCATTACTACATAGCATCAGACGAAAGTGTGTACTTCACTCCTAATGGTGGAGACTCGTGGGAAATATTGGGAGACGCATTACCTCCAACAGTGTATGCAGATTTAGATCTTCATGATGAGAACAGAGAGCTTTTGGCTGCGTCATTTGGTCGGTCAATGTTTACCTATGATCTACCTTCTGATCCGATTTCAGCTACGATTAATGAATTGGAAGAATCAATAAACATATATCCAAATCCATCTTCTGATTATATTAATATTGCACAAATAGATGATCATACGATAATCGAAATAACTCTGCTTGATATTTCAGGAAGGGTCATCAAAAATTTATCCATCAATAAAAGAAAGATTGACATTGCTTCACTAGCAAAAGGAAATTACATTTTGAGACTGGTTATGGAAGAAGGTATAATTTCAAAAAAGATCTCTAAGCAATGAAACAATAATAAAAGTTACATTCTTCTGCTTGATCTTTTTACCTTCTTCTGCGTTATTAAGGGATGAAACAATAATAAAGTTACATTCCTAAGCCTCGCCTATGCGATGCATAGCCTACGTTTTTTTGCCTTGGAGAATGAATAAATGTCTGCACATAAAAACGTACTTTATTAATGCATCATTCCTAAAGTTTGATTCTATACATATAGATCCAAAATCAATAGCAGCCCAAATATTACACTTGCGACACCATTGGTAGTGAAGAAAGCCATGTTAACCTTTGAGAGATCATTCGCTTTCACTAATGTATGCTGATATATCAATAGACCTATAAAAATGGCAGCGCCAATAAAATGTAATACCCCAATATTTAAGTAATCAAGAGAAACGTAATATGCAGATAACAGTATCATTGCTGCTGTAATAAAGTGAAATGTTGAACTAAGAATCAAAGCCTTGTCCTTTCCTAACCATACAGGAGTTGAATGCAAATCTAGTGATTTATCAAATTCGAAATCTTGCAAGGCATAAATGATATCGAAACCAGCCACCCAAAACAAAACTGCTGCTCCAAGTAAAACTGGAACCAAACCAAATTCTCCTGTAACAGCTAAATAAGCCCCTACTGGAGCCAAAGCTAAACCTAATCCAAGAACCATGTGACATAAAGCTGTGAACCTTTTTGTAAAGCTATAACCCAAGGTTATCAACAATGCTAACGGGCTCAAATAAAAGCAAATAGGATTGATGAAATAAGTAGTCACAATTAAAGCAGCACAATTTAATATCACGAACCATAACACAGAATTCTCAGGTAATATACCAGACGGAATTTCACGAACTGCTGTTCTTGGGTTTTTACCATCAATATCTCGATCTTGCCATCTATTAAAAGCCATGGCAGCGTTCCTAGCAAATACCATACACAAAACAACAAGCCCCAACACTTTCCAATCAAATGAAAACTCTGGTCTATTTACGCCAAGAAAATAGCCGACCATAGCAAATGGAAGCGCAAAAATGGTATGTGAAAATTTCACAAGATTTAGATAGTTCTTCATTGTATATATTAAACTATTTGAATGCCTTTAAGTTGAGCAAAAGTAAAATAAAATCGAGAAATGAAGTTAGACTTATGTTGGTATATAAATAAGATAAGCAAACTCCCCTTAAACAGATCCTCATTTCCTAAATTAAAACTATCTTAGTCTTTTACTTTTGAAGTCCCTACAGCCAAATAATCTTAGAAATTCATATGAGAATATTTTTACTATTTCTGATTCTATCACCATTACAAATTTTCTGTCCTGTCTCTTATACACATCTCCGAGCCCACGAGACAGGCAGAAATCTCGTA
>CAJXUU010000374.1 GCA_913061325.1 uncultured Saprospirales bacterium
CTGCCTGTCTCGTGGGCTCGGAGATGTGTATAAGAGACAGATCAATACCCGCATTGGAAAGAAATTTAGTTGGCAATTCACCTCCTGCGAAAATATAAACTAAGTCATTTTGTAATTCTATGATTTGATCCTCATCTTTTTTATTCAGATGTACAGATTTATCTTTCACCTCAATCAGATTTGAATTGTATATTATTTTTAATTTATTTTCAGAATGAGCTTTATTGATTCTTTCTTTATTCTTTGGCTTTATTCTGGCGAATTGATCTTTTCTATAGGATAGAGTTACATTATTATCTTCCATTAATAACATGGCTGACTCAATCGCAGAATCACCACCACCAACCACAAGGATATTTTTATCACTTAACAATTCAGGTTCCAAAAGTCGATAATACACCTTTGGAAGATCTTCCCCTTTTACATTAAGTTTCCGAGGTGTACCCCGTCTGCCTATTGCGATTAAAACTTGGTTACATACAATTTCTTCCCCTTTTGATGACTTGACTTTAAAAGATCCATCACTCTGAGGAATTATATTTTCAACCTTTGTATTCTCCGTTATTTCAATATTATTTTTTGACAATGCATCATTCCATATGCCCAATAATTCATCTTTAGAAGTGTCGAATAATTTCACCTTTCCGTATAATGGCAGATCCATAGGGTTCGTCATTACGATTTTTGCCCTTGGAAAAGAATATACCGTTCCACCCAGTGTATATTGTTCAAGAACTTTAAATGATAATCCAAGTTTTTTTGCTGTCAATGCTCCTGAAATTCCTGCTGGCCCTGCACCAATTATCACTAAATCTAGATTATCATTTTTATTGTCATTGATGGATTTCGCTATATTTTCAACGGCCTGCTTGCCTTGTTCTACACTGTTTTTAATAAGACCCATGCCTCCTAATTCACCAGCTATGTAAATACCCTTGATATTGGTTTCGAATGTTTGATTGACATGAGGCAGCTCAACACCTCTGGTTTCTGTACCTATCCTTAAGGAAATAGCTTCCACTGGGCAAGCATGAAAGCAAGCTCCATGACCAACACAACTAGATGCGTTTATGACAACAGCTTTCCCTTCTGTGATACCTAAGATATCCTTTTCAGGACATTCTGAGATGCATGCAGCACTACCAATACAAGTATTAAGATCAATATAAGGATGAAGAGAAACAGGCTCGTGGCTACCCTCTTCTTTTGCTATTGCCACCTTTTTTATTGTTGTTTCAGAGGTTTTTTTCTGTTTTCTAAGATACCAAGCAATAATCCCAGCGCAAACAAGTAGCACAATTCCATAGATCAATATTTCTTCTACCATTACTCCCATCAGAATATCCCTTTATAGCCCAGCGACAATGTAACACCGACATGAATAAGAACTATTATCAACATAATAATAGCAAATGGCATATGTACAACATGCCAGTATTTAAATAGCTTCTGCATTTGCTCCAAACGACCAATTTTACTTGCTAAAGACATCTCCTCTTTTGCCATTTCAACAATTGCCACTTTTGCAACTTTTGTAAGACTACTCATCTTAAGGTTTTTCTTTATTTGTTTTATCTTAGCATAGTTAATGAAGCTTGTTTTAAGACCCCATTTTTGATCTTCGCTATTTGACAAGATTAGATCTAAGGTTTCCGAATTGATAGATTTATTTTTTCTAATTTCTCCTTCAAAATCATTTCTTTTATTTTGAATGTCTTGAATGCTCAATTCTCTTCCTTCTATACTTCTAGGAATTTGGATATAAATAAATCTACCTATAACGCCACTTAATACTACAGCTACCATACTCCAAAAAGCAATAGCCACAATTCCACCAAATTTAAATGTGGTGTGGAAAAGAATTAAGATTGGACCAAGTGTACAAAGGAAAATATGGAATTCAAGTAAATATTTAAGTCGTATAAGTTTAGACAAAAACCCATATCTCTTTCTTACTATATAAATAAATACACCAAACGTAATTAGAAACATACCAATTACTCCTAAGGTGTGACCCATCATTCCAGACGGTTTAAACCATGCATATTTATCATGATAGAATCGTTCTTCAATTGGAAGAGAATAATATGAATATCCCGTACTCGCTAGATAATATGTAATAGCAAGTACAATAAAAACCATAGTCCCAATATATATGTTGTGTGTGAGTTTATTCATATCTATCAATTGTTATGTTGATTAAATAAGAATAACCATTAGGACATGCGATTCTTCCCAATCTAATATTTCTGTTTCTGCAATTTAAAGTTCTTGTATACTTCATTCTACATTATATTATATATCAATGAACCCAGAAAGGGTTGCGTAGTATTCTATTTTTATTAGAAATGTAGATGGATTCTGACCTATTTGGAACCTTATAGGCTAATTTGATTAGCGTTTTTTGGCTCCTTAAAAAATTCTATCAAAATTGAAAATTCATTTATATGGAATAGAATTAAAGTAAAAATACCATCACTTTTCGGCTGTAGACACTACAATGTTAGTGAGCCTTTATCTTTGACAATGCCATCAAATGGCTAGTATATTAAAGATAATTAAGCATTAGATGGTGGACCTCTAAAATCTATATGGGAAAGGAAATACTGCCTGACAATGGGAACGTTATTTGAATATTGGTTATTATCTACATTTAGACTTTGGCTAATTATAGATTCAGGTATCAAATTGGAAATTGGCGTTGGTTTGGAACACGATTCGATTTGAAATTCTGTGTTGAAATCAAAATTTGCGCCTTGTTCAAAGGTATCCAGATGGCCCTCTCCTAAATCTATTAGGAAAGCAATTCTTATATAATCTACAACTGATGCCGCTTCTGAAAAAACACTCTGAGAGTTTTGTGCATAATAATCCCCTTTATGGTCATGTGGAACCAATGTATGCAAGAGAAGAATGAAACCTGCAAGATAGGTTAATATGATATTTGAATTTCTGATAGATAAATATAAGGATAATTATGTGGTTATAAAAGAATTTATTGAATCTGATATAAAAACCACCTTAAAAAGATGGATTGCAACAATTAAAACACCTTCAACTTAATGGAAACCAACAATTCATCCTATAACCACTTCTTCTTCCTAAACCACCAAAACATCCCAATTGTAATCACAATCATTGCTCCCAAAAGTATAAAATACCCGTTAGGATGCTTCAATTCAGGGATCACTTCGAAGTTCATACCATAGAGTCCTGTCAAGAATGATAAAGGGACGAACACGGCAGTGACAATAGTCAATACCTGCATGATTTTATTCATCTTGAGACTGATTTCAGATATATACAGATCTTGTAAACCACCAAGGATATCTCTCAATGAATCTGTGCTCTCCACTACTTGAATAGTGTGATCATAAACATCTCTTAGGTATTGTTCCGTATTGGGATCAATTAATTCTGATTCGGATCTGATAAATTGGTTGAGCACCTCTCTAAGTGGAACGACTGACTTACGAATCTTTATTAGATTTACTTTAGTCGCTTGTAATTGTCCTTTATTTATAGAATCAACATCATTGTTTATGGTATTTTCTATTTGCTCTAAGGTCTCTTCTACTTTATCAATCACATGGAAGTATCTATCAACAATAACATCTATAATAGCGTAAGTCAAATAGTCAGAACCTCTCTGCCTAATGCGACCTTTACTATTGGCAATTCTATCCCTGAGTATATTGAATACATCATCTTCATGCTCTTGGAATGAAAGGACAAATCCCTTGCCAAAGAATAAAGAAATGGTCTGAGGCTTTACTTCATTCAGTTGAGAATTATATTCGAAAGATTTGATAGATATAAAGTGTCCATTCTTATACTCGACATACGATGGACGTTTATATATGTCCACTATGTCTTCCATCGCCAATGAATGGACTCCAAAACTGTCCGCTACTTTTTGAATAAGGTTAATGTCATGCAAACCCCTAATATCATACCATTGGACTATGGCTTCATTCGATTGATGGATAGGTAGCTGTTGAGCTTTATTGTAGGTTTCTGCAGTATAATTTTGTTCGTCATATTCTAAATAAGTAATACTTATAGGAATATCTGTTTTATTACCAGTATATACAAGTGTGCCTGGAGGAAGTCCAATTTTTCGCTTTTTAACCATATCATATTATTTCTAGTCTAATCGTTGAACGAGTCAATAGGGTTGTATAAAGTTATTGCTTGCTTATTTGGAGCAGTAACAAGATTATACTTATCTGTATAATTGAATAAAGATAGAATATATTTCATTGCTTCGATTCTCATATATTCTCTTTCATCACCTTTTACAATTATCCAAGGAGACTTTTCCGTACTAGTATTCAAACACATCTTATTTTTATACTTTGTAAAATCATCCCACTTTTCTTGTGCTGCCATATCTACGGGACTTACCTTCCACCTTTCTAATGGCGAGTCTAATCGCTTTTGTATCCTGTTTTTCTGAGCGAAAGCGTCAATAGAAAACCAAAATTTAACCAAAACAATACCATCATCGATAATCATATTTTCGAAGGGCCCTACTTGATTGATAAATTGCTCGTATTGTTCACTACTACAAAAACCCATTACCGGTTCTACAACTGCTCGATTATACCAACTTCTATCGAAGAATACCATTTCACCTGCATTCGGTAATCTTTTAATATACCTTTGAAAATACCATTGCCCCCTTTCTCTTTTTGTAGGCTTACCTAGTGCCACTGCCTGATAGTACTGTGGATTAAGAAATTGTGTAAACCTAGCTATTGCTGCACCTTTACCCGCAGTATCTCTTCCTTCAAATATAACTGCTAATCTTAGTTTATTGTCACTTATATACTTTTGAAGTTTGACTAGTTCGCTTTGCAACAGAAATAGTTCTTCAATGAAATGGTCATCTACATTGTAATAATTTGAAATGTTTATGTCTTCTTTGTAATGATCTGTATTCTTCCTGTCTCTTATACACATCTGACGCTGCCGACGAAGAGGATAGTG
>CAJXUU010000375.1 GCA_913061325.1 uncultured Saprospirales bacterium
ATTGGTAATAGGTGGAGGTGTTATATCGGTAATCGAAAATGAAAAATCACCATTAATATCAGTATTATCAAATGCTACAAAATTATCCCCAGCATCTAGTAATCCATCCAAATTTAAATCTTCATACAAATTAACAGTAATGTTGTCTGTTCCAAATTCACTATTATCTAGTATTGCATTGATATTAATATCATTAAAAACAGACCCTCCGATCTTAATGTCATCATCCCCTACTACGGTAACTATTGCTTGTGAACAACTGTTATTGTAATCACAAACTTGATACGTAACCACATCGATCCCAGGCCAATATCCAGAATTTGGTGTGTATTGAATAGTTGTACCTAATAATGAAAATGTGCCATTATTCCCACTAGTCAAAAGACTAATTGTAGGTATACCACCAACGGGATTATCATCGTTTGCTAATACATCTATCGACACAACTTCACCACAGTTTAATAAAACAGATTGATCGTCATTTGCCTCCGGACCGATAGTCAATCCACAAACCTCAGGTCTATCCGCTGGACATAGCAATGCATTCAGTACCATTATTTTGCCATTATCACTATCGTGTTCATGACCACCTAAGAGGTGAACATATCCTCCAGCAGTCTTCCCCGGATCAAGTACAAGCGTTCCTACATAGGCCTTATATCTTGCCCCATCATTACTGGAATAGACAATCCGTTTGCCTGGATTAGAGGTGATTTCAAAAGATACTACAGCCCCTCCTTCATCAGCTATAGTACCTTGAAATTGTGCCATCGGTTCATCGTGATTATCATACAGAAGGTTACCTCCTGTGTCCCCTTCGGCTTGAAAATCGGCTAATAATCCATGCTCAGTATATGCCTGCACAGCTGCACACTGTGCAAAAAAGTTTCCTCCACTTTGTACAAAATCTTCCACTGCATTCTTATCCGTTATGGTTATATAGCTATCATGAGGTTGAGTGGCGAGCGTAAAACAAGAGGTGCTTGTAAGGCTTTTAGTATCACCTTCTTCGTAGTGCGTTCCTGAACTAAGTCCCGCAGCACTAAAAATACTAGTATGTATATGTGCATTGTCAAACCCTACCAAAGCTCTTGGTTTATGTACTAATGTAGCGAAGACAGGTACACTTACACTCTGTTTCAATTCATATACATCAACATTGGACCCTCCCGCATTAAATGTATTAATAATAGCTGCGGCCTGGCTCTCAAATCCTGGAAAAATTGCTATCGGCCCCGCTCTAAAATCACGAACTTGTGTAGTATTAGAAGATGGATAAACCCTTGTGCTATTTGCAGAAAAATCAATCCCATCCTTAGGCTTAGTAGGTTCTATTATCCATTTTAGTGGAATACCTGCATGAAGTAGAAGAACTGCCAATCCATATGCTCTTATTTGGGAACTTTGAAAAGAATTACCCATTGGAATAATTAATGTTCCGAGGGGTAACGTTTCAGAATCTAGAAAATCTGATTCGAGTTTTGAAAGTCCATCATCTATTGAATTATAAGTACCATGATGCCAATTGCCTATGGTGTTTTCAAAATCATCAGATAAAGGGGAGGTAGAAATCGTTGATTTACAATGATTCTTCAGGCTAAAACTGGAAAATAATAAAAGTGTAAATATTATGTAGATGAATAGCTGAGTAATCCTCAGCATAGACGGACGCAGACTCATCCTTCGTTGATTAATTGTTTCCATATTATTATATTAGGGCATTAGTCACATTATCATAAGCATCCTTTCTTTCTCTTCATCTGCATCAAAAATTCACAACATGTGTTTCGGAAATTTGAAATTCAAATAATAGTTTGGTAAGACTATTATATCGACATTTCAAAAATTAGTCCTTTTTCTGGTAAAAAAAGTCACTCTTCGAAACCTGTAATTTATTGATCCTTTGAAAAAAGGCAGTTAATAATTATAGTGACCAACAATTTAAGTGGCAATGGGCACCTAAAACTTTTTAATGGATATAATTGACCAACATCTTACTAAATTAAAAGGTGAAATGACAGCTGTCATGCAAAAAAAATGAAACCTGTAACATTAAAAAATAAAATTCTTGATTGAGATTAATATATTTAGTTCTTTTAAAAGAAAATAGAATCTTCGCTTTTTAGTATTAAAAATTACTGAATATCAATTCCATTTTCATTAATGAATCCTTCTAAATTTAATTAAAAAATAGGTTATCTAAATAGACAACCTCATCATGTGAGTGTAATCGTAAAAGATTATTCAATACCACTTGAAAATATCTTTGTATATAATTATTCAGCTTAAGGTACTTGTTCGATAAAGAAATCAAAATTTGATACAAAAATGGTATTCAAAGGATAAAACAATAGCTGTCCAAAAAGGTGATTCTTATCATCATTCGGATTTTCAAAACTATGTTATTGACTAATAGATCAAGGAGTAGTGCCTGTGCTCTCTGATCCAGCAAGTCCTCAACAAAATGGTTGACACGATAGAATGCATAGAGATTTATAGGCTTATCCCAGGCATAAGATTAGAATGACATTTAGTAAACAGCAAATAGTAAAGAATAAAGAATAATTTCATGACAGAGTATAATACAATACGTCCGCATGAATCTCTTTATATGAAAACACCATCAAGCATCCATGTGAGATCAAATAGATCTCATAATGAAAAGAAAATAGCATACGAATACCCGCTACACTTTAAGATAAACAAGGTGTATAAAACTGGTGCATCACGATGGAGAGTATACAATTGGCTATGAGTGTCAAGAGCTGCGGCCGGACGATTTATTGGTGCTGAAGAAATAGGTAATGGAATTTGGAATATTTTTTATCGAAACGTACTTTGAGGTTACATGGTCGAAAAACTTATTACTGAAAAGGAAACATATTTACATATTAACAAAATAAAAGAGTAACCCATGTCCCCGAAGAAGTATAAACTAACTCCCTATTAATACATTAAAGAGGTTTCAAGTTCTGAAGAAAATCCTATTGTATCGTCAGTAAATGCAAGGTCTTTTGATCCGAATGCGATTTCAGTTACAAACCCATTTTCTGCGGTAGCAACAGATTCATTTGATGGAGTCCATTCGCCTGCAGTATTCGAACTTAATATTGTGATCGTTCCAATACAGGTTGATGATAGATCAGTGTAACTTATATTTGGAAATGGTTTTATTATTATTGTTGCAGTAGCACCTGAACTATATTCTGTATTGCTATTGAAAGTAAAGGTTACTACCCCTTGGGGCATTTCAGTGACTTATCCATTAGCTGATACAGTAGCAATAATTGAATTAATACTGATCCATATCCCTTCTGTTGTTGGAGAAAGACTAGACATCTCTCCTACACGAAATGTAGCTGAACCCGTCACGTTTACATTAACATATTCTATAACATCAATTGTTGCTTTTGTCTGACACCCAAAGTTTGTTTTGTTACCAATACCAAATATGTTATAGATAGTGGTAATTGTGTATCTGTAATTGGGACACTTGTTGCATAACCCGATTTAAACTTAAAAGATATTACTTTACTCTAAAGTCTGAAAGTAATAAAATAAAACTTTTATGTTTTCAATCAATACCTTATCGCTGAAAGCTCATAACTCTTAACTCTACCCGACCAATACGTTTTTTAATAAACCTGTTTATAATGCAATATTTAATGTGTTCTTCTCGAAAATACTCTTCTCACGATAACTACCTTGTATAAATGTCATTTCGGATAGTCAAATAAACTATGTTCAATCCTTTATGCATCGGACACTAAATCCAGACCCCTTACTTCCTTCATAACGGAGAACCTCAGGAGTCACATATCGACCTACCTCCGTATCGTCGTAGTAAATATTTCTTAACCAAGCGCCGCCTTCAAATTCACTGGTAGTCCAGAAAATACTCGAATATGATAAATTCCCAAACGATTCCACAGTACGTCGATCTCCTCCAGGTAATGCTCCAAAACCACTGCTACCGAAAGATGGATCTTCATCAAGAAAACCATCTGTCCATAGCGAATCAATACCTGCCATCTGACTGCCTTGATCAGTCCCTCTCGATCCAACGTCATCTGCATCTACTGAGGACATACCTAAATGTTCCTCCAGAATTTTCCATTCTTCATCAGACGGTAAATGAAAGCCCGTTGGACAAATGCCCTGAATACCTTCAATTGAAACATATTGCATCATTTCGTCCCATTGATAAAGACCACCATACACATCGCAGTTGGTTTCGAGATCATCAAAACAGTATTTTTCAAGTATCCCATTATTTGCCATTGAATTCTCTCCGAGTATCATTGTACCAACATTTAGATTAGTTGCCATCCACGTTTGACCTCCAATTGCAATGGTATCTTGTGCATTTAGTGTAGAAACTGAAATCATAGCTACTAAAGCAACAATTCTAGTTAATTTTGTTTTGTATTTCATTTCTGTGTATTTGTATTTGTATTTTCAAGATGAAAAATCAAAATATGAACTATTTAGATAAATCATTTAAATCCATTCTATTTCAAGATAATTGTAACCATGATACTTTTTTTAACATCCATCTTACAATAGCCAAGTTAACAAAAAAAACATAATTAATCACCTACACTAACAAAGTTGGGTGTCGAAATAATTGTTCTTTTATTATCAAGTTGATATATTAACTATAGAAAAAATAATCAATTAATAAATCATATTTCTCATAATAATCCAATCAATATTCAATAAATTAGAAATATCAACACAGCATTAATTTATGTGATTTAATATATCAGAAAGTCTTGAATCTAAAATAACATCTCCTAACGTTGAGTCTACTACTAAATTACAAAGACATCATGAATACCTGTCGTTATTACTGAGGCCCTTAGAATAAAAAAGTCATCTAGGATTGGACCAAAACCATACTTTTAGAAGTAATCCTAAATCTGTCTCTTATACACATCTGACGCTGCCGACGAAGAGGATAGT
>CAJXUU010000376.1 GCA_913061325.1 uncultured Saprospirales bacterium
ACTCGCTTTGAAGAATTCTAAATTATATTCCGACATTCCAAACCGTAAATGGTATAACACACTTTTTTTAGGAAAAGAGTAACTTAGTAAGTCATCAAAACAAAAACATGAAGAACCTAATAATTCTATTCGTAATTTCTAATTTTATATTTGCTTGTAAACAGAAGACTGGCATTGCAGACCACCCTCAGATTACCAAAATTGAATATCCAACAGAACTCATCAAAGTGTTTGAAAACCATGGAGGACTGGACAAATGGAAATCTATGAAAGCTATGTCGTATGAGATCGTAAAAGAAGAAGGAAACGAAAAGCAATTCATTGATCTTCACAATAGGCGAGAACATATAGAAGCTAGCAACTTCACTTCGGGGTTTGATGGAAAAGAATATTGGGTAGAGGCAGATACTTCTTATAAAGGCAATGCAAAATTTTATACCAATCTTATTTTTTATTTCTACGCTATGCCATTTGTTTTGGCCGATGAAGGAATCAATTACGAGAAAACGGACCCTATAGTATTTGAAGGTAAGTCTTATCCTGGTTATAGAATATCATATGGAGACGGTATAGGTGTTAGTCCTGAAGATGAGTATTTCATCCACTATGATTCAGAGACTCATGAAATGGCTTGGTTAGGGTATACCGTAACTTTCTTCTCTGGAAAGAAAAGTGAAAAGAGATCATATATAAGGTATAATGACTGGAATAAATTCAATGGTGTCAAATTGCCAAACAGTCTCACTTGGTTTAAGATGGAAAAGGGAGAATTAATAGAACCTAAAAAAACAAGAAACTTCGATAAAGTTTTAGTTTCCGAGACTTCATTTCCTGATTCAAAGTTTGAGAAGACACCAAACGCCATAATAATAGAATAATCCTAGTTATTATTTTTCATAATTGAGATTTAATATAAGGTCATGAAACAATTTTCTTACTTTCGCTTTCTCTTAATTTTCAATAATAAAGCAAGATCCTGTGAAGATATTAGACGGCAAGAAGTTATCAGAAGAAATCAAAAATGAAATCGCTCAAGAAGTAGCGGGAATCAAAGATGCGGGAGGAAAGATACCTCATCTTGCAGCTGTACTGATCGGTCACAACCCTGCAAGTGAATCATATGTAAGGTCTAAAGTTAGATCATGCGACCAAGTAGGTTTTGAGTCTACATTGATTAGAAAGGATGACTCTATTACTGAAGAAGAATTACTTGAAATAATCCATGAATTGAATACCAGCGAAGATGTTGATGGTTTTATCGTTCAGTTGCCACTTCCAAAACATATTGACGAAGTAAAGGTAACACTAGCAATAGATCCTAAAAAAGATGTTGATGGGTTTCATCCTGTAAACTTTGGTCGTATGGCCCAAGGACTACCATGTTATTTGCCCGCTACACCTTACGGTATACTTCAGATGATTGAGCGATACGGTATCGAGACTTCTGGCAAACATGTAGTCGTAGTTGGAAGAAGTAATATTGTAGGAACACCAATGAGTATTCTGTTGTCAAGAAAAGCAAAAACTGGTAACGCTACAGTGACACTAACTCACAGTAGAACTAAAGATCTAGCGGCAGAAGTAAGTCGTGCTGACATCGTAATTGCTGCGATTGGAATACCGAATTTCATATCTGCAGACATGATCAAAGAAGGTGCTGTAATCATAGACGTAGGAATCAATCGCGTAGAAGATGAGACAAGAAAAAGAGGCTATAGACTAGTCGGTGATGTAGATTTCGATGGGGTGTCTGAAAAAGCAAGTTATGTGACTCCAGTACCAGGTGGTGTAGGTCCAATGACTGTTACTTCACTCCTTATGAACACTTTGAAGTCTAGTAGGAAAGAAATTTACGGGTAATTTCCGAAGTCTCAACTTGATAAACGTTCGCTAGATAAAATTTCGATACTAATAAATATAACATTACTAATTTTGTGAGATACGTTTGCAAAACGTACAGAATTGTTGTACATTTAAAGCAAGTACTATCTACAAATGAAGAAAATAAGTATTACAGACCTACGAAATAACCTAAAAGAAGTTCTTGACCATGTCAAACAAGGCAAAGTTATTCAAATCACTCAAAGAGGAGAAGTTATCGCAACGGTAAATCCTTCCCACGCAGATGATGCCGAAGTAGCATTCCAAGCTAGACTGGCGACTTATAAGAATGGTGGCATCCAAATACATAATGACATCGTAGATAAGCCACTCAAGCAATATGACAAGGTAGATGATTCGCTTTATTCTTCATCTATTGCTGCAGAACCAAATGAGTAAACCAAAGTTAGTAGTCGATACACATTATTTGATTTGGGACTTACAAGGGAATGCTAGATTTGATTCCGCGCTACCCTATCTTGAAAAATATGGCGCCGAGGTATACATCTCATCAATTTCATTTTGGGAATTGGGTATGCTTGTTGGAAAAAAAAAGATATCACTCCCCTATACAATCAAACAGTTTTTCAATGACCTGATTCGACTCAGAGGCTATAAGATTTTGCATTTGACTCCTGAGATTTCAGATCTTGTAGCACAATATGCCAATGAAATAAATGGAGATCCAGCAGATCGAGTGATTGTCGCATCTGCTTTGGCCAATGATGCAACGCTACTTACTGCTGATCTTGATTTGAGGAAATTATCATTTTTGAAAACGATATAGATCAACTTGTCCATTTAAACATACTTAATAAAAAAAACTTCATTTTCTTAAATACTCACTTACATTCTTAAATATCCTAGCATTCACATCCGAATCATCCGCTCTATCGAATGAGTTACCTGTTATCTTTTCGTAAAGTTCGATATATCTTTCAGAAACAAGGGATACAAATTCATCTGGCATCTCTGGCATTTCTTCTCCCTCTTTACCTTGAAACCCATTATCCATTAACCATTCTCTGACAAACTCTTTGCTAAGTTGTTTCTGAGGTTCTCCTTTCGCTTGGCGGTCCTCATATCCATCCGCGTAGAAGTATCTTGAACTATCAGGCGTATGAATCTCATCCATAAGAATGATTTCACCGTCGATCAAGCCGAATTCATATTTTGTATCTACCAAAATCAATCCTTGCTCAGCTGCCATTTCTGTTCCTCTCCAGAATAACTGAAGTGAATAATCTTCTAATTGATCCCATTGTGCTGTCGTTACGATTCCTTGTTCTAGTATTTCTTCTTTTGAGATATCTTCATCGTGACCTTCTTCTGCTTTGGTGGCTGGAGTGATAAGTGGTCTTGGAAATCTATCATTTTGTTTTAATCCCTCTAACATGACTTCACCACATAGCATTCTTTCACCACTTTTATAAGTTCTCCATGCATGACCTGCCATATAACCTCTCACCACCATTTCTAACATGATTGGCTCGCATTGTCTACCTACAGCAACATTTGCGTCTGGTGTAGCTTCTAACCAGTTAGGGACAATATCTCTAGTCGCATCCAAAAAATGCTTAGCAACTTGATTCAATACTTGCCCTTTATATGGAATAGCTCTCGGAAGAATATGGTCGAATGCAGATATCCTATCGGAAGCTACCATGACTAGTTTATCCTCGACAAAATATACGTCTCTAACCTTCCCGTTATACACTTTGGTCTGTCCCGGAAAGTTAAAATCAGTAGTTGCTATTGCATTCATAAGGCGGTTCTTTTCATATAAAATTTATATCTATCATTACAAGTCATAAAAGTATAGCTTTAGTACAACATTTGACTATTTTTTGAATTCTTTTCAGAATAATTACTCTTTTAATTTATATCTCCTCATATTTGCCATTTAGCCCAAAATAATTAAAAAACACCGAATTTGTACTGGTTAGATAACATAGATAAATACATAGAACATTTCGCTTCTCCTGCTATACAGCAAAGAGGAAAAACGCTAGCTAATATTGGTGCTTTACGTTCCGTAGAGTATGACACTGAGAATAACAAAGGGACTGCAGAAATAAGCTCAGGAGAGGTCTTTACTGTACAGATCAATAACGGTGTTAGTCAGGATTTCAGGAATATAAACACTGAATGCAATTGTGATTATGAAAACGGTATGTGCAAGCATGAGGTAGCGGCACTCCATGGTTTAAAGAAAAAATTCCAGTACAACTCTGCGGCGATTATAAACATCATAAACCAAACAAATACAATTCACAATAGCTCCATCGAACTAGAAATGGACGACGACATCCTGTCCAAATATACGCTTGATGCCCAGTATCCGCCTAGGGTCAGAGAAACTGCTGAGATGGTAGTAAAATACAATACGATCTCTGAGAACCTGCTTTCATTTGACATAGGAGAAAAGGCATATCGTTGGGAAAAAGAAAAGTATGACTATGAAACAGTCAACTTTTTAATGGCAAAGGACAGGATTACTACTCGTTGCACATGTAACAAGCAGGTGATGGAACTGTGCAATCATCAGATGAAAGCGGTTCACCATATCTTTATTGAGTTAGGATTGCCAAAATTATTGAAAAACTTTCCAAGTGTAGACAATCTAAAGGAAATAGCTGCAACTGAATACGGACTTTCTGGAGCTGAAGAAGTAGATAAGTTTTTTACACTTACATTGACCAATAAGGGGCCAGAATTCATGCCTAAGGATAAGGAATTGGTTTCTTATTCTGACCATCTGTATTTGGTCAAAAAACTAGAGCAGATCAATTCGACTACTCCTTATAACGCAATAAGCGAAACAGATAATATTGACGACAATCTGCAAGGAATTTCTATCTTTTTGGACAATGAGTCAGAGACTATACCTATTCGATTGCATATCATCTCTGGAAAATCCAATAAGAAGAGTGAAAAGATAGTGAGTAGTGTGACTAATGTAGACGATCCGGCACAGATAAACCCATCGCTAAGAAGTATCTTTCTTGATTATGAGAAGATAAAAAGCTGTCTCTTATACACATCTGACGCTGCCGACGAAGAGGATAGTGTAGAT
>CAJXUU010000377.1 GCA_913061325.1 uncultured Saprospirales bacterium
AGATTTCTGCCTGTCTCGTGGGCTCGGAGATGTGTATAAGAGACAGAGCTTCATCTGTATGATAAGTATGTCTTCTGAAAAAATCAATATTTTGGTCAATCCAATCGCCTTCAGTAATCTCAAAACCTTCTATATTATTTTTTTCATAAAGAAGATCTTCACTTATTCTCATGTGATTTTCAGACGCTAGTGAATTCAAATCCGCATCTCTGATATATTTCGAATTTGTGTCAAATCCATCCCAGGATAACTTCGTTGCCAATATGTACATTTTTACAGACTCAACTCTTACTGAATCAAAACCATTATGTAGCAAGAATTTTTCTGCATAATTAGCACTCACTTCTTCATGGTTTTTGGGATCTGTTGCATAGCCTATATCATGAAAAATTGCGGCTAAAACTAAATCCTCTGTTGCTTTTTTTCCAATACCAGCACTTTGGGCCAATCTAAAGACCTCTTCAGCAACCATTTTGGAGTGAGCATAGTCGTGATACTTTCTATTCGCATTAGGCTTACTGTCTAAGTAACTCTTTAGATTATTAAAACCATTGATTACTATTTCTGATTGTAACATAAGTACAGTTGTAGGTTTAATTATTATAATGTTGCTCCTATTCAGAAACTAAAGATACTATCTTATTGATCTGATCTTACATATATTAAATGTAAAATCAAAGCTTCAAAATAAGGTACTATAAAAAAACCTCCCCCATAAGAATTGTGCCATGTACTAGATGTTACACCATCTACCCATACTCTACCAGTATCATACAGTCCATATATACCAAATTTCAATGGAATTACACTATTTCCTATGTTACCAAGATAAAGCCCTAAATCTGAATTTAAGAAAGCAGCTGAGTCGCCTATAAACCTGTTTCTTCTGAATCCACGGTTATTAGCTTGTTGTCCAATCGCACTCAACTGGTAAAATGGAATGTCTCCATAGGTTTGGCTACATCCACCTTTCAACCGTAAAGTTAAATCTTTCTTGGCACTTGCAGACATATATATGGAAACCTCAGCATCCAGTCTTCCGCCGATGTCAAGATTATCTGTTACTCATAATCGTTGCAGTCTCTGGACAAGGGTTGAAAGCCGGATTGAATGGAATAAAATCTGGTTTGTTCGGTTTACATGGACTACTAAATAATTTTTTACTATAAGTATTTATAGGATTACCTTCTTTTATTTCCATCTCAGTGGCAGTAACAACTCCAACATCTATAAAATTCAACAATTTTGACACGTATCAAGGAAGACATTATTATAGAAGTAGGATTATCACTTTTGCTGGTAGATGATTCTTACAAAGAAATAGATATAATCCAGTCTTTTATCCACAATAAGGTCGATTTGCAAAAGAACATGATTCTTTCAGAAAGTGGGAAATCAAATATTTCTCAAGGCCAGCATCGTAATATTATTGCAGTCCTTTTGCTAGACTGGAGAGGATGTTCGACTGTACCCAGTTATAAAGAAATTGGTAAGTTAAGTGGTTTAATATCGAAGCAATTAGAGCAGAATATTTAGTTTTAAATGCGAGTTCTAATTGTAAAAAATAAAAATTGAGAGACACTGTAAACATCCAATTGCGCATTTGACGCAAACGCGGCTAAGCGTCAAGTGTACATGCGGCTAAAGTCGCGAAAACGAACATCTACCCCTCCTCCACCTCCACCATAAGTCTCTTGCACACTTCATAACTCAATGAAGCACGTATATATTTTCCATAATTGACAATCATAGTCTTATCAAACGCTTCAATTTTTACAATTGTAAATTCTGTACCCAATGTTATCTCCTTCTCATTGAGCATATGTAGAAGTGCTACTGAACTATCCCCTACCGCTCTTAAAGACACTTTAGAATTGACAGCGATAGAGGACATGACAACATAGCTTTTTCTATGAAACTCACCTTGCTTATTTGGTATAGGCGAACCATGCGGATCAACAGATGGATATCCTAATATTTCATCCATACGATCGAATAGACTTTCTGTTTTAAGGTGTTCCATCTCCTCTGCGATTTGATGCACTTCTTCCCATCCGAATCCCATTATCTGCACTAAAAACATCTCAGTTAGTCGATGCTTACGTACAATTAGTGCAGCTTGCAATTTGCCTTTGACTGTAAGACTTATTGGCTTATATTTCTCATAATTGATCCAACCATTAGCCGTCAACTTCTTAATCATATTGTTGACTGTCGGCTTACTTACTTCCATTTCTTTTCCTAATGCAGTTACGGTTACTGCATCATTTTTGTTATTGAGAAAGTAGATTGCTTTGAGGTAGTTTTCTTTTGTTTGGGTAGGCATATTTCTAATTCTGAACCAAAGATATAAAACAATAGTTATAATATTTGTTAGATATCATCTAACTTATTACTTTTACAGTATAAAATATTACACATTGACAGTACAAAACATAATATATTCATTTTTATCGATTCTATTTACACTCCCGTCTTTCGGGCAGAACCAATTGACAGCAACAGTCTCAACGACTGACGGACCATTAGAATTTGCTACGATAGTTTTGGACGAGACCATGATAGTTCAAACAAACTCTGAAGGATTATTCACTTTTGATGACGTAAAAAATGGACACCACGATATTGAGATAAGCTTTATAGGATATAAGACTGTCAATAAGCACTTCGACTTACCTTCAACCAAAATGGTAGAAATAGTTTTGGAGTCAGACTTACTCGTCTTTGATCAAGTAGTAGTGACTGGTACAAAGACATTCAAAAGACAAACCAAATCAGCTGTCATTGTAAACGTAGTAGATAGCAAGACATTAGATAACGTACAAGCATGTAATTTATCTGAGGGTCTCAAATTTCAGCCGGGGCTTAGAGTAGAAACTGATTGTCAAACATGTAATTACACTCAACTTAGAATGAATGGCCTTGCTGGTGGTTATTCTCAGATATTGATCAACGGAAGACCAATATTTAGTCCATTGACAGGGCTATATGGGCTAGAACAGATTCCTGTCAATATGATTGACAAGATCGAAGTAATAAGAGGTGGCGGATCATCATTGTATGGATCTAGTGCGATCGGTGGAACAGTGAACGTGCTAACTAAAATCCCTACAATAAATAGCTCCAGCATCAATACGCTGTACCAAAACATTAATAATGGTGCCAATGACTTCATGCTCAATGCCAACAGTACATTGGTTGCTACGAACAAAAAAAGTGGAATATCATTGTTTCTAAATCGTAGAGTAAGAGAAGCCTACGATCACAATGAAGACAACTTCTCAGAGATACCAGAGATCAAAAACACGTCGATAGGAATGAGTTCTTTCATTCTTCCCGCTAAAAATCAAAAGATAGAGATCAGTCTATCAAACCTCAACGAATTTAGATACGGTGGAGAATTAACAGACAAGCCTGCTCACTTTGCCCTACAATCTGAAGAACGTAACCATAATGTTTGGATGGCGAGTGCAGATTATCAAATCAACTTCAACAATAATAAATCAAACTTCATAGCATATACAGCTTGGCAAAATACAGCAAGAGATCATTATACAGGTATCGTACCTGATGAGGCCGATGAAATAGCATATGCAAATCACTTTTTAGCACCTCCTTATGGAACGTCTCTTACAAAAACTATTCAGGGAGGAATCCAACTAAATCATAATCTAACGAGTTTTTTAGGTGGATCTAATGTCTTAACTTTTGGAAGTGAATACTTGGTAGATGACACTTTCGATGAGATTGGTTCTTATAACTATTTGATAGATCAAGTCACAAAGAATTTTGGTGCGTTTGCACAAAGTGACTGGGAAGTATTGCCATCGCTTAATCTTCTCTCTGGAGTTAGAATAGATAATCATAATTTAATGGATAGAATGGTTCTTAGTCCAAGATTATCTTTACTCTATAAGTATGGTGAGAACACTCAAATGAGAGCGAGTTATGGAACAGGTTTTAGAGCTCCACAAGCATTTGACACGGATCTCCATATTGCATTTGCTGGTGGTGGTGTTTCTAGAGTTCAATTGTCCGATGACCTTAAAGAAGAAACTTCACAGAGCTTCAGTGCATCACTCAATTATGATAAACCGACAGAACATTGGGTGGCAGGATTTACAATCGAAGGATTCTATACTCAGCTCAATGACGCCTTTACACTTGTTCCTATTGGAGAAGATGACTTCGGTGAATTATTCGAAAAGAGAAATAATCAAGGAGCAGTCGTCAAAGGATCTACCATAGAATTGCGAGCCAATTATGATAGAAAAATTCAGATAGAGTCAGGCATAACCATCCAATCTAGCCAATTCGAAAATCAAGTGCAGTATATTGATGAAGTAGAAGGGATACGAGACTTTATCCGTACTCCTAATATCTATGGATTTGCCAACTTATCTCTCAATCCTAATAAAAAGCTAAGCGGTAATATCAATTTTATCTATACCGGTAGTATGATCGTTCCTCATTTTGCTGGAGCCCCAAACCAATCTATAGATGAAATAATTACTACGTCTCCATTTTCTGAATTAAGTACAAAAGTGGGTTACAAGCTTCCTTTCATTTCTAACACCAATCTTGAAATATTTGGAGGTGCCAAAAATATTTTCAACAGCTATCAGAAGACGTTTGACATCGGAAAGAACAGAGATAGTAACTTTGTGTTTGGCCCATCGCAACCAAGGACCTTTTTCATTGGAGTGAAATGGTCATCTTAATCTGGATTGAATGAGTGTGTAGAACTTATTGCACATTTGCATAAAAAGTTGATCACCTTTAGTTTTATTTCTTTAGAGGAAACCAAAGAACTTAGTCTTTTAACAATTTCTTCTCTTACCAGAAA
>CAJXUU010000378.1 GCA_913061325.1 uncultured Saprospirales bacterium
GAGATTTCTGCCTGTCTCGTGGGCTCGGAGATGTGTATAAGAGACAGACATTATACCAAGGAGCAGAAGTAGAAAATCCAGCATAAGCTTCTTCTGACCATTGCATCGGTCGGCGAACATTTTTAACAGCACCAGTTCCAATCATATTGACTTCTTCTCCATAATATAAAAATGGAATGCCGGGTAAGGCAAGGTAGATAGAAGCCGCTAATTTAATTTTCTTCAAGTTTGAACCAATTTGGTCATAGACTCTGTCCATATCGTGATTGGTTAAAAAAGTACCGTATTGTAATGCAGGATATGAGCCTTGAATATTTTGCATTTTTTGCTGGACACCTAAGGGATTTCCGCTATTTACAGCATTTAATATTCCACTCGCCAAATCGAATTCAAAACAAACATCCAATCGTTCGTTTTGTACATATGGAGTAATTGAGGGGGTATTCGACCAGACTTTACCAATGATAAAAGCATCAGAATTATTAGCTTCATATACATCATTGAATTCTTCTAATAAGGAAAAAGTAGCTGGCGTATTTTCCAAAATTGTTCCATCTTCAATCAAATATTTAATACCATCTAACCTAAAACCATCCACTCCTTTGTCCAACCAAAAGTTGGCTACGTTAAACATCTCTTCTTTAACTGATGGATGATTATAATTCAAATCGGGCATTCCGCTCCATAACAGTCCATAATAGTAATCGCCTCCATTGGCATGCCAGATTCCTTGTCCCCAAGGGCCCAAAAATCCTGGATTATTATCTGACCAAATATACCAATCTCGAAAATCATTTGAATTATTGGCAGATTGCGTAAACCAAGAGTGCTGATTGGAAGTGTGATTTAACACTAAATCAACAATTACTTTAATACCACGAGCATGAGCTTCATCCAAAAATGCTTCAAAATCCGCCATAGTGCCATAATCAGATTCTGTATTATAATAATCAGTTACATTGTAGCCATGATAACTTGGTGATTCCATCATTGGCATTAACCAGATTGCAGTAATACCAAGGTCCGTTTCTGTATTCGAATTTCCATCATTAAGATAATCCAATTTTTCTATTATTCCTTGGAAATCACCAATACCATCTCCGTCGCTATCATAAAAACTACGAACAAATAATTCGTAAAATACAGCATCGTTCCACCAATAGGTATCAAAGTCTGTATTTAGATTTGGGTCGCATTCATCACAAGTATTGAAACAATAAGTGGGGTTTGATGTTCCTTCCGCTACTGTTACAACTCTATTATTAGTACCATTGCTCCCCATTACGGAACAATCGAGCGATAGTTCTTCTACTTCTAATACATTATTTCCATTGACAAACAAATATTGATATTCTCCATTTGGTAGCATCAAATTAATTTCATAGGTATTATCACCATTTACATCTTCGAGAGCAATGCTTGTTGCATTCCAATTTTGTGAAAAGCCGGCAGCTTCCTGAAAATCCCCCATTACATGAATCCCGTCGGGAGAAATAGTATGGCCTGTCATATTTACAGAAAACTTAATACTGCTGATACAACCATTAAATGGTACAGGAGGTATTACTAGATCAGCACTTCCTACGGTTATCACCCTATGATTGGCAAAGCCGACCGAACATTCAACTGCAGGGCTTTCAGCCATCCCCAATGAGTTGCCATTTATGAATTTGTATTCGTAAGTATCTGAAGGAACTTCAACGGTTACAGAATAAACGTTATCTCCATCGGTATCACTTAGTGGAGTTGAGCCAGCATTCCAACTGCCGCCAAATCCTGCCACCGTTTGAAAATCCCCAGCAATATGTATCCCATTGGAAGATATCATTTCATTGTTCATATCCACTTGAAATGTCACTACAACATTTTGAGCATAAGTTGAAACCCCACAAATGAAGAAGGCCACCAGGATGGAAAATTGCCTATAAAAAAATGAATTCGACATAGATCTGATGTTTTATTTTAATAATGGAAGAGAACGGAAATGTGTAGGTGGCGGACGACCGCAGGAAGTCTGACATCCTACACGATGTTACCTTGCGTATTCATTTACAATGTTTACTAATTCAGTATTGTCTTCAAATTTCCAATCATTTGCAAATTCGACAAAGTTCATCTGATTTTCATTCTTTCTGATATTTTCTTTGATATTTAGCATAGGATTTGCTCCATACTTTAATAATAATTCTACTGTTTGGTTTCTAATTTCTTTTGTCAAATGTTCTCCAAATCCGTCGCCGACTCTTGTAATTGCAAAATATAAAAGATCTGACGAATTGTTCCAATTTGGGTTATATCCGTTTTTTAGTAACAGTTGTACTATATTATTTTTGTTCCATCTACAATAGTTAATTAGAGGAGTCCATTTAGTTGTTTCATCTATTAAGTTGTTTGCAAGTAGTTCTACTACTAAACTACTATCTGATAACATTGGAAAGTCTTGAATCCAGTTTTCAACTAGGCATTCTTTTTCGAAGTTTAACCTTACAATTCCGCCAGAAATGACACTTCTTAACATATCAACAGATTTATTTTCACAATAATTTATGTTGCATAAACAGTTGTATTCGATGTTGTTTGAAGCAACATATGAGCATTTGGTAAAGTCTGGTTTTGCAGTTGTTATATAATATTTCAATAGTTTTGGATCACAAGTACTAATTATTGCATTTGTTATAGAAGATGAGTTCTTAACATATTTTAGATAAATATTTGAAAACAGTGTTGTATCTGACTTGACATATTGAAAAAGTAGATGTTCGTCAGTTGTATTCATCTTATATCCTATGTCCAATAGAGTTGAGGCAAGTAGTATATCCTTCTTTGTAGCAATAGTAAAGAAATTCTCACCATTTCGATGTTCATAATTTACACCATATTTTAGTGATATTGCCTTAGCCTGTTCAATGTTACCTTCTTCAATTTGCATTTTGTAATCCATGATTGGATCGTAGTTGTTGTTTATTAGTTCATCTTCCGCTAAATGTTCTTTATTGGTTGACATATCAATATTAGGTTTGTCTTTTGGCTCTTTACACCCAAAGATAATTAGTAGTAGTAGTATGAAATGTATTTTTTTCATTTATGCAAGGTAACGCTTAGAGTATATAGAGGCTGCAGTGATAGCAAAGCTTCTATTATACTCATTGTTATCTGGTTTTTTATATTCAGTCTAGGTCATTTTAAATCTAAGTTATTCTTTACTAAAGCGATTGCTTCATTTACTGGTTCTTGTAGTTTTAATTTACGCACAGCTTTATCTTTTATTTGTCTTGTTCTTTCTCTTGTCAAACCAAATTTTGCCCCGATCTCTTCTAGAGTCATTGCTTGTTCTTCTCCTAACCCAAAATACAAATTGATAACATCTAATTGTCTTACTGAAAGAACATCTGGATAACTTTTAATTCTTGCTTTGATTTGATCAGGGTATTCTTCTGAAATATTTTCATTAAAAGTATCGCCAAATATATTTGAGAATTTATCAAGCTGTAAACGTACTTCTTTTGAATATTTCGCTAACTCACTTAATATAGATTGGCGAATAAACCATAACATCATAGCAAGGAATTGACGCTTTTTGGTTGGGTCATATCTTTCTATTGCTCCGATAGCTCCTTTGACACCTGCAACTAGAACTTCTTCATCAGATAAACCTTGATATTTATATTGCTTACTCATACTAAAAACATGTCGAAAAATGAATTTTATATATAACTCCAACGCTTCTTTATCCCCATCTTTAATTTTTGTTTTAAAATCATTAAGATCGTAACCAAATGATGTACTATAATTAGTTACTTTTTCTAGATAATCCTCTATTTTAATTTCGTAGCTTATTTTATTGTTCGAAGTATTTATAATATACGGTTTGCTAGTCTGTTTTTGATGACTATTATTTAGAAATAATAGAGCATTAAGTTGTTTTTTAATTTCTTCATTTGGGTTTCCTTCAAGGCCCAAATTGACAATGTATTTTACGTGCTTATATAAGGCCGAAGAAAAGGCTAAATAAGCTACACTTTTAATTAAAGCACTTTTTCTAGGCTCTGTATTAGACTCAATAATAAATTTTATCAGAGCCATTCTTTCAAATTGAAAAGCTTTCCTAAATAATTCTTTAGAATTTTCTATATTATTAGATTTAGAAATAGTTGCTAGTTCATGATAGTATATTGCCTCGGCATGAAAATCCATGGTTCTAATAGAATTAATATTCATCTTTCTATATTTGACAATGTGAATTGGTATATCATTAATAATGTTATGCTTGATTTATTACCCGACCTATTTTAGCCATTTTCTATTTCAGTTTATAGGACTTCCTAATTTCAATTTGATGACTAAAATTATTTGGAACAAGTTTAATTTAGAAAGCTTCCAATTCCTTTTTTATGTTTCACTTATTCTATAATCCTATGTTTTATGGGTCTATTTTAATTTAGTTTATTTTTAATTCCAGATAACGTCCTAAGCACATGCGGAGTCCGACCAAAGGAAGGATTAAGTCATGTGCATTGTTCTCTTCCGTTTTCTTATATTTCCATATTTTTCAAAGCTATTTATTTAAATTACAAAATTACAACTCGCCTTATTCCTTTCTTTCCATTAACTGATATATGCACAAAATAAACTCCTTTTGACCACTCAGTTGTAGGAATAGTCAGTGATTCACTATTTAGTATTCCTTGGTAAACAGATAATCCATTTGTTGAAACTATAGCTGTCTCTTATACACATCTGACGCTGCCGACGAAGAGGATAGTGTAG
>CAJXUU010000379.1 GCA_913061325.1 uncultured Saprospirales bacterium
GATCTACACTATCCTCTTCGTCGGCAGCGTCAGATGTGTATAAGAGACAGACCCTTGTCATAGGATTATTGATAGGATATTCGGTATTGCAGGAATCACCAAATCACCAAATCGACACTTCGACACATCAGCACATCGACAAATCGACAGATCTACAAAACGAAATATGGACCTGTTCGATGCATCCGCAAGTCAGACAGAATGAACCTGGCATTTGTCCCATATGTGAAATGGATCTCATACCTCTAGATAACTCGATGGGAAGTGATGATCCTACTATATTAAGGATGAGTAAAGAATCTGCTAAGCTTGCCCAAATTGAAACATTTATAGTAGGTGGATCAAAAAATAATAACGCTGTAGCCCAAAATGGTTCTACTTCTGTAAAAGTTGATGGAACAGTAAAACTGGACGAGCGAACAATAAAATCTCAAACAGCACATCTATCGGGAAGAATAGAAACGATGTCGGTTACCTTCGAAGGGCAATATGTAACTAAAGGACAGAAGATAGCTAGTCTGTTTTCTACAGAATTACTTGCGGCATCTCAAGAACTCATTACAGCTGCACAATACAATGATAGGGTAGAAGGGCTCAAAGAAGCAGCCATACAAAAGCTAAAAAATTGGAAAATAACAGATACTCAAATAAATCAAATACTATCCACGAGTAAGCCCATAGAGACGATTACAATATATGCTGACCACAGTGGATATGTACTTAATAGAAAATTGGCGCAAGGTGATTATGTCAAGCAAGGGCGGGCACTTTATACCTTAGGGTCCACGAGCAGCGTATGGCTAATCTTTGATGTATTTGAGTCCGATCTCACCTATGTGAGGAAAGGAAATCAAGTAATGTTCACCACGCCTTCAATTCCGAATAAGGAGTTTAATGCCAAGGTGACATATATAGATCCATTATTAAATAGTTCATCAAGGACAGCTACTGTAAGAGCAGAAATAAATAATTCTGGAAATAACCTTAAACCAGGAATGCTTCTCAATGGAATTATAACTTCTACTAAATCAGTTACTGCCAAAAGTAAAATCACATCTGTAATAGTACCCAATACTGCAGTACTCTGGACAGGAGAACGATCAGTTGTCTTTGTACAATTACCTGATCTTGAAGTGCCAACTTACCAATATAGAGAAGTGGAAATAGGGAATAGTTCTGGGGAATACATTACTATAGTTTCTGGATTAGAAAGTGGTGAGGAGGTAGTAACTCATGGTGCATTTTCAGTTGATGCTGCCGCACAATTGAATAATAACATGAGCATGATGAATAAGAATGTAAAAGTGAAAAAAGATGAGCAAAGTGATGTTATTCCTTCTTTTTCGGATGACACTCCAAAGAAATTCAAGACTCAACTAGAACAATCTATTGTTAAATACATAGACCTTAAGAATGCTTTAGTAGATACAGACCAAATGAATGCAAGTCTTTCCGCTGATTTGTTTTCGAAATCTTTAAAAGATATAGATATGTCCTTGCAGAAAGGTGATGCCCATATGTACTGGATGGAGCAACTAAAGGCACTTGACTCCCATGCTGACAAAATAGTAAAAGGTATAGATATAGAAGATCAAAGAAATCAGTTTGACTTCCTATCTCAAGCTATGATCAATTCAGTAAAAGCATTTGGTACAGACGAGAAAACATACTTTGTACAGTATTGCCCAATGGCTAAAGATAATCAAGGCGCTGATTGGCTATCTGTAGAACAACAAATAAGAAATCCTTACTTCGGAGACAAGATGATGAAATGTGGATCAGTAAAATTAGAACTTAATTAAAATGGAGACAATATATATCAAAAATATGGTTTGTGATAGATGTATAAGGGCTGTCGAAAAGATATTTGATAAGAATGGAGTTATTCAAATTAAAACGATACTCGGTCAAGTGGAAATTAAAAGTCCTTTATTACCAACGCAGGTTACAAATATTGATAATGCTTTAAAAGCTGAAGGGTTTGAGCTTATTGATAGTTCTAAACCTGTGCTTGTAACCAAGATAAAAGCGGCTCTTGTAACACTGTTTGGTCAAAACGAAATTCCAGAAGAATTCAAGTTGTCTACTTTCCTCACTGAAAAGTTTCCTTACGATTACTCTCACTTAAGTCGAGTGTTTTCTCATCATCAGAAGGATACAATAGAACACTACCTCATCAGGCTTAGAATTGAAAAAGCCAAAGAGTTACTTACATACAAGGATAACAATGTAAGTGAGGTAGCTTATAACTTAGGATATGCAAGTGCGGCACATTTTTCTAGACAGTTCAAGAAAATGGTAGGTGTATCTCCCAGTGTTTATCAAAATAAATCCAATAGCAGAAATTCATTGGAAGATATTTAACCCTTAGAAAAATAAAATTAATTATTCATTTATATAAAATAGATATTATGCTTAAAAGAATCTTTACAAACATTTTTCTTCTCTTAGTAGTAACAATGGGTTATTCTCAGGTGCTACTAAATGAAGATTTTGAATCTTCTTCAATTCCAGTTGATTGGCAAAACATATCTAATGCTACAGATGGCGGTTGGAAAACTGGGACTAGCCAATCATTATCTAGTCAGTACTTTCCGATTGAGTCGAATGGAAGTATAATTGTAGCTACAAATGACGACGATTGCAACTGTGATAAAGCAGATGAATACTTAATCTCAAGGCCAATTGATTTGAGTGAAGTTGATGCTGCAATTCTCAAGTTTGACCTTTATTATACGGATCAAGCTTTTCAAGGTGTGCAAGAAGATGCAACAGTTGAAATATCTCTAGATGGGATAAATTGGACTGTCCTTGATGACCTTCATGGCCATGGTGGATGGGATGAACACATCATCAATATATCTGATTATGTTGGGAATGACATGGTATATATTGCATTGCGATACGATGACAATGGAGGATGGTTATATGGCATGGCAGTAGATAATATAATAGTAGAAGTTCCAATTAAATTAGATGCTTCGTTGGTCGCTTTGGATAGTAAGAAATTTGGAGAAGTTGGTAAAGAATATAACCTAACAGGGACAATTCTAAATAATGGCGTCGAAACTGTTTCAAGTATAGAAATCCAATATACCGTTGAGGGTGAGGCTCCTGTAATTGAGATTATCGATGGTTTATTAATAGAGGGTTTTACTTTTAGTAGTTTTGAGTTTAGTCAAAGTTGGATTCCCACGTCGGAAGGGGAGGTGAGTATTTCTGTAGAAGTATTAAAAGTTAATGGCACATTAGATGAAATAGCTGACAATAATTTCGCATCAATTTCTACTGTGATCTATGGAGAAGTTATAGTGCCAAATAATATAGTTCAGATCCTTTTGAGTGTGCCTAATATTAAGACTGTGGCTTCAAGTTCAAATGGATTGGATAGACCAACTGATTTAGATTTTTTCCCAATACTAGGGAAAGATGAGCTATGGGTTATCAATCAAAGAACAGAAAGTGTAGGAGGAAGTACAGTGACGATCAGTGATGCTACGGCTGATACCCCTAGTGACTTTCAAATGAAAGTAGATGGAAATTCATGGCACTTCATGTCACTACCTACTGGTATAGCTTTTAGCAGCGATAATTTTAATTTTGCAAACAGTACGGGTGTAAAAGATGCCAACCATAATGGGGGCACGTTTACTGGACCTGCATTATGGTCCAGTGACCCTGATATATATGCACAACCTTCTGGTGGAAATGGAAGTCATCTTGATATGTTACATGGTAGCCCATTTTGTATGGGGATAGCGCATGAAGTAGATAATGTATTCTGGGTATATGACGACTGGAATAAAGATATTGTTAGATATGATTTTGCAGAAGATCATGGTCCTGGAAATGCTGATCATGATGATGGTAGAATTAGAAGATATCAAAATATTGGAATACAAAAAGATGCTGATATTCCTAGTCATATGATTCTGGATAAAACAAGCGGATGGATGTATTTTGTAGATAATGGAAATAGTAGAGTAATGCGTCTAGATATAAACTCAGGAACGGTAGGCGCTACACTACCAGAAATTAACGAAACGCTAGCTGAGCATGTTAGTATGAATGGATTCGTTACAGAAACTATCATCGAGACTGGATTGGACAGACCATGTGGAATAGAGTTGATAGAAAATTATTTATTAGTAGGGAATTATGGGACTGGTGATATTAACGTATATGATATTAGTAACAGTTTTAATTTAATAGGAATCATTAATACTGGAGAGACTGGACTAACAGGGATCAAAATAGGACCAGATGGAAAGATCTATGCAGTAAATAGAATAAACAACTCATTAGTATCAATATCAGAAGGCGAACTTAGTGCTACAGTAGAGTATGGGAGTGATGAAAATATAAGAATTTACCCAAATCCTGCTTCTGATTACCTAGCAATAAAAATAGATAGTAAAGTAATCAATAAAGATGCTTCTGTTAAAATCTTTAATTCTCAAGGTCAACAGGTTTATGGAATAACAAGTAATAATGAGACTCAGATTGATGTATCTCAATTATCGAATGGTATTTACTTTTTGGAAGTAAATGACTCTGAATTAGTTTACAAAAGTAAGTTTGCAATTATGAAGTGATTTAAAACTAAGGTTAAAATGATTTGCAAGTCCTTGGATCAAAAGATGAAGCTCGTATTGTGAAATTTAGCTGTTACTAAGTGTCAAGAAAAAAGCTAAAAACTTGTGAATTAAGTGGCTTGCAAAGTCAAGTGGCTTGCGAAGCAAACACGTAACCCAGTATAGC
>CAJXUU010000380.1 GCA_913061325.1 uncultured Saprospirales bacterium
ACGAGATTTCTGCCTGTCTCGTGGGCTCGGAGATGTGTATAAGAGACAGGAACATATCATTAGTATGTAAGTATGTTTGATAACCTTTATGATACACCTTTATAGACTCTTTTGTGGGGGTCACTTCAGTTATGCGAGCCTCTTTAAACGTAAAATATGCAATGGATTTAAATTCATTTATATCACTCATAATAATTCAGCTATTTTTTTTTCAATATAATAATTACAATTGGATGAGACCCAATCAAACTGTCCGGCTGGGTTCACTTCTAAGAATAACACCTCCTGTCTTTTATTAACTATTAAGTCAATTGACCCCGTCGTCAAACCAGACAAATTAATAAAATCTAAGACTTTCTTTTTGATATCAATTGCTAACAAATAAGGAACTGAACGAGTTTCATTTCCATCCTCCCTAGACTCCCTAAAATCAAACTTGGTACCGTTGTCTGACTGCGAGAAAATTGCCATAGAATATAAATTAGATTTAATAAAAAACACTCTTATCTCAAATGATTTTTCTATATATTCTTGAGCAATAATTGGAAAAAAAGATTCAGGACAAATTGAAATTGATCCTTTATTAATAGTCGAATAATGATCTATACCAACTAACCGCAGATCTTTAGATATAATACTTATTATTCCGTGTAAAGGCTTTACAATTGCACATTCAATTTTTTCTAAGAATTCTAGTAAGTTTTTTTTTGATGACGTAGCAATAGTTTTAGGAATTTTAAAACCCGCTTTAACTGCTGTTTGGTTATCAATTAATTTATTGCTGTTTATTTCTTTATAAAAATCACCAATTCTAGTTGAGTAGGGATGTGAATACACTAATTGCTTTAACATTTTCCATTCTTGACTGAAGTACTGGTTGATTTTATCATAAAAGACATTAGGATGTAAATTGTATCTATATTTCACATCACCTCTCCTATAATAGATTGTCTTAAATTCATCAATGTCATATTTGACAGAATTAACAACTAATAATGTCTTCGAGTGATTGTGATCTATGCTAAATTCGATTTCTGCACTATCCTCAAAATTAAGACGAAAAAAATCTTTGTTCAAATATTTTAGCCAGTCTATAACCTTATTGGTGGAAACATCCTTCCTTTCACTTATGATTAATATCAAAATACTAATTGGTTGGGATAAAAATAGTATCCTTTGATGAACTTAATTTTTTGGGTTCTAATTTGCATATATATTGATGTGGTTTATAGTTATTGGGTATTTGCGCACCGCTCATTTCAGCTTGGTTTTTTAAAGACGTTAACCCAAGTGAAAAATATCGTATAGAATCAAGTTTATCAATCTCTTTTACACTGAAACCAAAAGTATAATTAGAGTTTTCATCAAATTCTCCAGCGATCGCATATTTTGAGTAGCCCGTTTCTATTATCGATTTTCTGTCTATCATCATTCCATACTCTAAACAAGAGTATTTTCTGTTTTCATAGGACTCTGTTATCATGTTGTTAATATCATAAGTGTCCTTTGAATTATAGAAATTATGGAGAAGTAAGGTAAATAATTTACCGTGTGTTCTAAATCCAATTTCTTGGATAGTAGGAACACCATAATCTTGAAGAATTGTCTGAACCAATTCCATTCTTATGCTTTCTTCAACACTGATAAAGGTTTGCTTATTATTACCAAAATTGACTCTTCTGTTATCCTGATCAGCATTAAATAGAGAGTCAACTATGATCGAGATAGGAAGTTTTGCTAAAAACTCCTTTCGTTCAATTGATTGAGCCTTTAATGAATTAGCAAGATTAGTGTTTTGTGCGAAAAACTCCAGAACCTCTTCTTCTTTATTTAACGACTCATACTTATATCCATAATGAATCATAAGTCTTAGTAGTGGAGTAGCCTTATTCCTTATATTTTTGGACAAATAAATTTTTAATGCAATTAAATAGTCTTGAGGTATTAATTCATTTTGGCCAAGTGCATTTTGAAGAAACAAATGAGAGCTATCAATCTTACCAACATGATAATAATAGTTTGTTAATGAAATATTACTGTTATAGCAAATATCATGACTTACTTCGTTCTTATTCTGACTATTACATGAGAACAAAAACAGTAAGGCTATAAAATATAAAAATCGATTCATTTATTAAATTTATATAAGGTGGTTTATTAAAACAACAAATTACCTTTTTTACGTTAACTTTAAGGATACTATGACAACTCAGAAATACAATCACCTAAATCAAAAATAGCAATTTTTTATTGTCACCATGCTAAATATTGATAATATATTCCGTCTCTCGTTGAATTAATATAAATGTCCGTTCATCACTCCAAATCGTATGTTATATCGAACTCAACTACATTAATAAGATATTCATTAATTTTATTCCATTTAAAATTCACTACATTTATTCAGTACAAAAGTTATCCGCTCAAACTCTTTCACCATCATCCAATTTACATTTATGTAAAAAAAACGAAACTTGAATTAGCTAACTTATTTGAGAGATAATCAAAAGATGGTTTTTAAAGTTAAAAACCACCTTTTGAAAGTTAAATATTAAGTAATATTTACCCAGCGCGTATAACAATCACCTGAATCAAAAATACAATTGTCATTATCATCTTCCCACACATCGCGATAATCAACTCCATCTTGGGTATGATTAGTATCATGTGAATCTCCTCCAGTCAAGGCATTTGTTTTATCTATCTCAACTACATTAATAAGAAAATCATTAAGTTTCATTTTATTTATTTTTTAATATTTAGAAAAAAATTCAAACAAGGGTTATACTGGACAAACTCTTTCACCATCATCCCATTCACCATTATTATTGTCATCATGGTGGATGTCAGGAACTCCATCGCTATTTTCCGTAGGAAGACCTGCTGTTGTATTGGTTTTTCGTTCCTTGCCTCCCAAAATACAAACTGGGTCAATTTGATTCTTAAAAAATTTGTTATTCATTTTAAACTATTTTATTTTATCCCTCCTCATTCCACGGGTTCAGAGAATGCCCGATCATGCGCGTGATAATTCAAACATAGAATCATACTGTCCGAAAAAACTGGACATCATCGATTTCCCACCATAAACTTTTGATTTCTCAACAAACCCAATGGCTAAAACCTTCTCATGACTATAAAAGTAACTTTTCCTTTGGTTACAATATTCTATTTCAGCCCCCATATTCTTCATCGTATCAATGATGTCATACATAGTACTTTTTGATACATCTAGCCTCTTTGCTAAATCTCTTGCAGACCCAGTTGCTTTCATTCTTATGAGCTGGTCTATTCTTTCTATTGTCTTTATTTTTTCGAAAAATCTCATGTAATTATATTTATTGAGTTATTGAATTATTGAGTTATTGAGTTATTGAATTATTGAGTTGTTGAGTTGTTGAGTTACTTAGTTATTGAGTTATTGAGTTATTGAGTTTTGAGTTTTGAGTTGGGTTATTGAGTTTTGATTAAGGAAAGGAACTGATCAAACACGCGCTCGAATACCGTTTTATCTTCAGTGATAATTTCCGTCTGTATGGTCATATTGGGTTTATATATTATAGTATCAGAATAGTCGGTGATGATAACTTCCTTTAGTGGTATTTTTACCTCGTATACTGCCATCCCCTCTGTATTTATCGTTGGGACTTTACTTACGCTGCCTACTTTACCTATCACTGATCCAAATTCTTTATATGGATATGCATCGAATCTCAGTATCGCCTTCTGGCCCTTTTCTATCTTGCCAATATTACCTGTCGGATATATGGCTGACACATATTTTTCATCTGCATTTTCTGGGATGATATATCCTATTGGTTCTCCTTGTTGTATATTTTTTTGTTCATTTATATTCACGGCATATGTCATCTTACCTGATATTGGGGCTTCTATGGTATAGGTATTCGTCCAGTTGGTTACCGATGCTCTTATCCGTGCTATCACTTCTGCTATGGCAAATTGATAATCCTTTATCGAGTTTGATCTTTGTTCTCCAAGCTTTAGTTTTTCTAGTTCGAGTTGTTCTATTCTTATGTTGTTTTGGATGATGGTATTATTCATCCCTTCATATTGCCTTTCTTTTTGCAGGAGTGCTGTCTTTGCTTGTTCTAGCTCAAGGTCACTGATCGCTCCATCACTGTTTAGACTTTCATTTCTCTTGTAATCTTTTTCTGTCAGTTCCAATTCATTTTTATAGATTCCTTTCTCCTTCCGCTGTGATTTATTCAGTTTTTTGATCTTTGCTATCTCTCTACTGAGATTATCTATTTGTTGGAATACTACACCTTCCTTTAGCGTCTGCTGTAGTTCATTATACCTAAGTTGAAGTCCTGCATAATCTCCCTGGACAGCACCTAGTTGTAATCCTTTTTCAAATTTGAGATCTAGATATTGTTTGGTATCTATAATCCGTTCATATTCTTCTATCCATTTTTGCAACATTTCTAATTGATCTTGATCTGTCGTATTACTAATGTATAGGATTGCATCTCCTTTATTTACAAACTCATCTTCGGCTATATGAATCTTTTCTATATATCCCGTCGCCCTGCTTACTATCTCTATCGGTGGAGTGGCAGAAGTAAGCCTACCTGTTCCCGATAGCTTATCTGGATAGTTGAAAAAATATGCACCTGTCAGTATAATACCTGTTACGATAGCAATCATCATAATTCCTGAGCGGAGTAACCAGCCTGTCTCTTATACACATCTCCGAGCCCACGAGACAGGCAGA
>CAJXUU010000381.1 GCA_913061325.1 uncultured Saprospirales bacterium
ACGAGATTTCTGCCTGTCTCGTGGGCTCGGAGATGTGTATAAGAGACAGCTAAGTAATTTTTGATAGAAAAGCTAGTTTCGAAAGCTTTTGATTCATCATAGATAGAAGGAACTTGACCAATATAGTTTAGTAAAAATCGGTTGCGCCAAGATGAATCACCAGGAGCACTATTTTTGTAGTGGACATACTCCCTAGGAAGAAAAAAGAACCAGTTTGTATTTGGTTCTTGATTGATAAGGTTATTGATACTCGTATTAAAGAGATGCTTGTTTTCAATTTCTTCTTCAGAAACAATCTCTATTTTGTTTTCTTCAAGTAATGTTTCTCCTTCATTTAGGTATTTTGTGCTATTACATGCAGAAACCATGATCGAAATCATAACTATACATAAAAACCAAAACCTTTGCTTGCTATTTTGAACGGTCATATTACCTTTACCAAAAATACACTTTGTGATCACCAACAATCAAATAAAATTTGTCAAATCTCTTCATCAGAGTAAGTTCAGGCAAAAGTATAATAATTTCATCGCCGAAGGAGATAAAATTGCACAAGAAATATTACAAAGTGCTTCTTTTAATGTTATCAACATCTTTGCGACTAGAGATTGGATCGAAAACAATAATGAAATACTTAAACTGCAATCTTCAGTACCTGTTGATATTCTTCCACCTGACATGTCTAAAATATCGAATTTGAAAACGAATTCGTCTGTATTGATAGTATTGGAGAAGAAGTCAGAACTAGTAGATTATGAGAAAGTTAACAGTGGACATGCTATTTATTTAGATGATGTACAGGATCCAGGAAATCTTGGGACAATAATTAGAATTGCGGATTGGTTTGGTGTCAACACTATAATAAGAAGCAGAGGATGTGCTGATTTTTATAACCCTAAAGTAATACAAGCAACAATGGGTAGTTTTCTAAATGTTTCTCTTTTTACTGAAAGTTTTAATAATCTAAATATCCCGAACCACGACACCGTTGGTGCTGTAATGCATGGAAGTACGTTGACTGAATTCGAATGGCCGTTACAAACCATGTTAATTATGGGGAATGAAGGCAAAGGCATATCAGCTGCAATTCATCAAGAAATAGATCATCACGTCACAATACCAGGCAGTAAGAATAGGGTAGCCGATTCTCTCAATGTGGGTATGGCTGCGGGTATACTTATGGGGTCTATGTTTATGAAATAGTTTAGAAACTAAATAGGATTCCTATTAATGTAGCAGATAATAAAGAAGCCAAGGTTCCTCCAAGCAATGCTTTAAGTCCAAACTCAGATAAAGTTTTTCTTTGCCCGGGAGCTAAGAAACCTATACCACCAATCTGGATTCCTATAGATGCAAAATTGGCGAAACCACAAAGCATATATGTCGCCATGATAATACTTTTCTCATTCGCTAAGTGAAGTGCATTTGCTGGATTCTTCAATTCTGAAAGCTGTATGTATCCTACAAATTCGCTAGCAGCCAGTTTAATACCAAGTAATTGTCCCATAAGTGCAGTGTCTTCTGATGCTACACCAATTAACCACATCAACGGTGAAAATATATATCCTAAAATAAATTCTAGTGAAAGAGCTTGATAAGGTGTGTTTTCTGATATGACAGAATTGAGGGTTGTTACATCTCCGACCCATCCTAGTAAACCATTAAACATTGCGATAAAGGCAATAAAGACTAATAACATAGCTCCTACATTAGCGGCAAGTTTAAGTCCTTCTGTAGTTCCGATTGATATGGCATCTAAGATGTTGGAGCCAATTTTTTCGTTACTTACTTTTACGCTTGTGTCTACTTCACCAGTTTCGGGAAAGAGCATTTTGGAAACGACAATAGCACCAGGTGCAGCCATAACCGATGCAGCAAGTAGGTGTCTAGCAAATTTCAATCTTAGTACAGGGTCATCTCCTCCTAAAAATCCAATATAAGCGGCTAATACACCACCAGCAACAGTAGCCATACCTCCTATCATAACCAAAAGAATCTCCGATTTAGTCATTTTCTCTAAATAGGGCTTGATCATCAATGGTGCTTCTGTCTGACCAAGAAAGATGTTTCCAGCAACGCTCAGACTTTCCGCTCCAGATATTTTCAATACTTTAGTCATTACCTTAGCCAACAGGCTTATCACCTTTTGAATGATCCCCAGATAGAATAAGACAGACGTAAGTGCAGAGAAAAATATAATTGTCGGCAATACTTGGAATGCAAATATATACCCGAAAGAACTCGCATCAAGTAAATTACCCATTAGGAATTTACTTCCATCTAGCGTATAATCTAATACATTGGTAAACATTTTACCTCCAAAATTGAAAATCGAACCAATGAAAGATAAATCTAATCTTGTGTTTCCAATATTAAATCCAATAGCGTCACCTTTTAAAATACCTACGGCAAGAATAAATTGAATCAATAAGCCATAGCCCACTGTTTTCCAATTGATAGCTTTTCTATTGCTACTAAACAAATATGCAATTGCTAATAGAACCACCATTCCTAATGCTCCTCTTGCTATTGATATAAATACATCCATAGATATTATGTTGTGTTGATTGAATTCGCGACAAAGTAAGATATTTTTTATGGTAATTAGAATTATACAGTTATAGATGAGCCTACATCAAAAGTTTTAAGTTGAAAGGTTCATTTAGACCACTTGGAGACTTACAGAAAAATCGTATAATTGTGATTGCAAAAAATATTTATATTCAAATGTATATTATATGCTCGTAATTGGGATTTCAGGTGGTAGTGGGTCAGGTAAGACATCTTTTATAAGAGATATCAAAAAGCAATTTGCCAATAATGAAATAACACTTCTTTCTCAAGATGAATATTATAAACCTAGGGAAGAGCAAATTACAGATAATCAGGGATTTAAGAATTTTGATCTTCCAACCTCAATTGATATTGATGGATTTGTTGGCGATATAAAAAAGTTAAAAAAAGGAGAAACAGTCAAAAGGTTAGAGTATACCTTTAATAATGAGAAAAAGGATGCAACAATATTGGAATTCAAGCCCACAAACATTCTTATTGTCGAAGGTTTGTTTATTTTTCATCATGAAGAGATTAGAAATCTGCTTGACTTCAAGATTATGATATATGCAAGTAGCGCATTGACAGTAATCCGAAGAATTCAAAGAGACAGAATAGAGCGAAACTACCCTCTGGAAGATGTGCTTTATAGGTATGAGCATCATGTTCTACCTGCGTTTGAGAAGTTTATCGAGCCTTACATTGATGAAGTAGATATAATAGTGAATAATAATAAGAATTATACCAAGGCTCTCAATATGTTTGTCAACTATTTGAAGACTTTGATTTGAAACTCTTCTGAACTTTGTTTTTCAATAGAATATTTATTGGTTTATTTTTTTTCAAGAATTATTTTATTTAACTCTGGTTTTTCCCTGATATTAGATATTAGATTTATCTTTAATGTATTATAAACAAAAATAACAATTGGATAAATTATTAAATGATTTAATAGTAATAGAGCTTGCTTCGGTACTTGCTGGGCCTCTGGCAGGAAGTTTCCTTGCGGAGCTAGGTGCTAAAGTCATTAAAATCGAAAATAGCAATATAGGTGGAGATGTTACTCGACAATGGAAACATCCGTCAGAAGATTCAGAAGCAAGTGTAAGCGCATACTATGCTAGTGCAAATATAGGAAAAGAGATACTTCTTTTAGATTTACAATCAAGTAAAGGCTACCAACATCTAATAGACTTGGTTGCTTCAGCTGATGTGATTATCTCTAACTTCCAGAAACATACTGCTGAAAAGCTTAAAGTGGATTATAAATCATTAAAAGAAGTAAATGAAAAAATAGTTTTTTCGCAGCTGGTGGCCTATACTTATGATGACGCTAGACCAGGTTACGATTTAATTATGCAAGCAGAGACAGGATTTATATCTATGAATGGCTCAGCGGACGGAGGAATAGCAAAAATGCCAGTAGCATTAATAGATGTTATTGCAGGGCATCAACTGAAAGAAAGCATTCTCTTAGGGGTAATTACGAAATTGAAGACAGGGAAAGGGTCTTACTTTGAGGTTTCATTATATAAATCGGGAATAAGTGCATTGGCTAATCAAGCATCAAATTATTTAATGAATGAACATGTTCCTTCTCCGATGGGTACTTTACATCCGAATATTGCTCCATATGGAGATATTGTGACAACAATTGATGATTTTATTGTCATTTTAGCGGTAGGATCTGATAAACAGTTTGAAAAACTAGGGAAAACCCTTAACTTAGCAGAACAGTTGCTGCATACATTTAGCCTTAATAAGGAAAGAGTAGACAGAAGAGATGAATTGATAACTAATTTACAAGCTACATGTAAAGATATAAGTTATAAAGAATTGTCTACTCAACTTATAAATGCGAAAATCCCGTTTTGCAGAGTATTAGACTTGGATAAAGTCTTTGAGGCCCCACTTGCAATAGAAATGATTATAAAAGAGACTATAGAAGGACAACAAACTTCTAAGGTAAGTAATGTCGCTTTTGATATGATTATCAATTGATTAGATATTTGTCCAAGAAGTGATAAAGTAGATCATTTATTGAGCATGAAAACGTGTTTTTTAGTATAGTTTTTGTATTTTTTAGTTTAACTAGGCTGTTTTTATTGATAGGTTAGTATCTGTCTCTTATACACATCTCCGAGCCCACGAGACAGGCAGAAATCTCG
>CAJXUU010000382.1 GCA_913061325.1 uncultured Saprospirales bacterium
TAAGAGACAGATATGAATATTCACATAAAAGACTTCAACCCTACATTGAGTTTGGCTTATCTCCGCACTTGCATTTAAATTCAAGAAGAAATATTAAAACGGAATACTATTCTGACTCTTCCATATATAATGAAAGAGATGCTATAGGATTTAATAAGCTTCAATTTGTTTTAGTCTTAAGTGCAGGTATAAATTACCATTTTTTCAAAAGACTTACGGCTTTTGGTCAGCCTAGCTACAGACATCATCTCAGCAGTATGAGAATTAATGCAGACGGCACAAAAGCTCATTTTTATTCTATTGGTTTTGAATTTGGAGTAAGATATAGTTTTAGTTCCTATTTTAAATCAACTAAATCTTAATCCACATACAATACCAACCCCTTCAGATAATTACCCTCTGGATGATAAATATTAATCGGATGATCTGGTCCTTGAGTTAGGTGATGCACAATCCTAATACTTCTGCCTGATTCAATCGCTGCAGATCTAATTGTATTATAAAACAATTCTGGACCTACAACTTGACTGCATGAAAACGTGAACAAATAACCGCCACGATTCACCTTCTTAAGCGCCATGATATTCAATCTCTTATATGCTTGTACTGCATTGTGTCTTTTCTTTACACTCTTAGCAAATGCAGGAGGGTCGATGATAACAACGTCGTGTTTTGGTATTTCTTTATCTTCCAATACGTGCATTACATTTGCGTCGTCCATTTTGTGGATGTCTTCAAAACCATTGAGCTCATGATTCTTGGCCACCATTTCCATAGCGGGTTTACTCACATCTAGAGAATATACTGATGTTGCACCGTTCGCAAGTGCATACATTGAAAATCCACCCGTGTAGCAGAAACAGTTTAAGACGGACTTTCCTTTAGAAAACTCACCCAACATTCTCCGATTATCTCGTTGATCTAAGAAAAAACCAGTCTTCTGGCCCTCCTCCCAGTTGATAGCGAATTTGACTCCGTTCTCCAAAATCTCAGTCGATGATGATTCTCCTTTTGCATAATAATCTTCCTCGTATTCAGTAAACGAAGAGGGGAGAGAGCCTTTAGACTTTATATATATACTGTCCAGGTTTCCACCAAAAGCAAAATCAAGCGCTGATGTAATATATCTTACATCTCTGTAGCAACCTATCGAATGACATTGAACAACTGCATTGTTATTATAAATATCTATGATCAATCCTGAAACACCATCGCCTTCACCGTGGATAAATCTGAATGCATTTGTGCTTGGATCGTCAATCACTCCAATAGACTTACGATAATCATAAGCTGCCTGCATCTTCTTGTTCCAGAATCCTTGATCGATATTCACATCTTCGAATGAAAGAATCCTCAACATGATGCTTCCGTCATGATAATGACCCGTAACCAAATGATGTCCTTGCTGATTTATTAATCTAACTACCTGACCATCTATTAAACCTTCTGGTTTGTTGAATATAGCACCACTAAAGATCCATGGATGTCTTCTATTTATTGCTTCTTCTTTTCCTTTTCTAAGAGTAAGAGTTGGGTAGTTCTTTTTCATGGGGCGAAGATGAGGAAAATAATGGAAAGGGTGTAGAGAATAATAAATTCATGGGCGGATCAAGTAGTTTGCGTTGTAAACACTTAGATCAATAGAAAGAATTATAATTTCATGATTTAGTGATGCGGCAATGCTGCGATTCAGCGATTCAGCAATTATAGCGATTCAGCGATTTTACGAAGCAAACACATAGATCAATGTAATAAATTGCAAATTCATGAAATGATTCAGCAAATCAGCAAATCAGTAAATCGGTAAATCAGCGCTTCAGCGATTCAACAATTCAACAATTCTAGCGATTCAAAAATCAAGTGGCTTACAAAGTAAACGCGTCGATCATTGTAGAGAATTATAAATTCTCGGGATGATTCAACAATTAAATCATTCACGATCTAACAATGGGTTTGTTTTCCATTCGCCAAGTAAATCCAATCAAAATAATCGAAAGAATACATGAAGCAATTAATAAATAGAATCCTCCGTCCCATCCATAAAAATCAACAATATATCCCATCGCTGCATTTGCAGTAAGAGCTCCACCAAGATAACCAAAAAGACCTGTAAATCCTGCGGCTGTTCCTGCAGCGGCTTTTGGCACAAGATCCAAAGCATGAACACCAATTAACATTACCGGACCATATATTAAGAAACCAATTGCAATCAATGCCAGATTATCAATTAACGGCTGACCAGCAGGATTTTTCCAATAAATAATTACTGATATTAATACCAAAACCATATATATGATACTGACTGGAGCTCGTTTTCCTTTGAACCATCGATCACTTAAATATCCTGCCAATAATGTTCCAGGTATTCCTGCCCATTCATACAGGAAATATGCCCAACCTGTTTCACTAAGTGAGAACTGTTTCGCTTCTGATAAGTATGTTGGTGCCCAATCCAAAACACCATATCGTACTAAGTAAACGAAGGCATTGGCAATGGCAATGAACCATAATAACTTGTTTTTGAAAATATATTTAGTAAATATTTCTTTGGCAGGAATATCTTGGCTATGCTCATCTGCTGAATACAATTCTGGATAGTCATCCTTATAATCTTCTATAGCGGGTAATCCAACTGATTTTGGTCTATCTCTTAACGTCAAATAAATAAAACCGGCAATAAATAAAGCGATAACTCCTGGCAAATAGAATTTTGCATGCCAATCATTAAACCAAGAAACACCTAAGATAGCCAAAGGACCGATCAGTCCACCGCCAATATTATGGGCAATATTCCAAAATGACATCTTGGTTCCTCGTTCCTTAATTGAAAACCAATGCACCATTATTCGTCCACTTGGAGGCCAGCCCATACCTTGAAACCACCCGTTAAATAGGAGTAAAATAAACATGATTGTAATAGAAGACGTGGCAACGGGGAATACACCCATTGATATCATTATGATACCAGACATGGCAAGTCCTATGGGCATGAATTTACGAGCATCACTACGATCGGAAACATTTCCCATTAAAAATTTACTCAATCCATAGGCAATAGAAACTCCAGAAAGTGCCAGTCCAAGTTGTCCTTTGGTGAAGCCCTCTTGAATTAAGTCAGGTATCGCTAATGCAAAGTTCTTTCTTACTAAATAATACCCAGCGTATCCAATGAATATACCCCAAAACACTTGTAAGCGTAGCTTTTTATAAGCAACATCTATCTTGTCTTTATGAATTGGTGTTTTATCGGCCGGTGGGTTAAGAAACATATATTGTATTTATAAAATTATTAAAGTTACACTTTAAAAGCTTTGATAAAAAGTTTAATCTAGTTTCAAGAAACAATATATTGAAATTTGTAAAATGAAGAATGATAAATTACCAATAGATAATAGTGACAATAAGGGAATTATGACCCCAATATGCTTTTAGGATGATTATAGTCACTTGATTTGAGATTATGACCTTTTATTATATTTTTTCATTATTTATAGTCATTACGAATAATATTTCACTGTTTGATAGATAATCACGGTATTTTGTAAGTCATTCATATAATCAAAGAAACATTTGTAATCTGCTGAAAACAAATAAATTAAAACTTAATATATCCTTTAAAAAATGTACCTTTGCGGCAAAATTAGAATACTTGGACACATTTAAAGAATTAGGCCTTTCCGACGAGATACTTAAAGCATTGGGAGAAATAGGTTTTGAAACTCCGACGGAGATTCAAAAGAGTGCAATTGGTCAATTGCTAGAGAACGAGAGAGACCTGATGGGTTTAGCTCAAACAGGTACAGGGAAAACGGCCGCGTTCGGTCTTCCGCTTTTGGATTTGATGGATGATACTGCAAAGTATACACAGGCCATCATTTTAGCGCCAACAAGGGAGTTGGTACAGCAGATTGCTGTAGAAATGAAGAATTTTTCAAAGTACAAGAACAAACTAAATATCTCAACAGTCTACGGTGGTACGGCGATTATGAATCAGATCAAAGAGATCAAGAAGTACACACCTCACATTATCATTGCTACTCCCGGAAGATTGATAGATCTTATCGGTAGGAGAGTTGTCAAACTTACAGATATCAATTATCTGATCCTTGATGAAGCAGATGAGATGTTGAATATGGGATTTCAAGAAGATATCGATAAGATATTGGAAGGAACCAACCCGGAGAAAAAGACTTGGTTGTTTTCAGCGACAATGCCTAAGGAAATCAGGCACATTGTTAAAACTTATATGAATGATCCGATCGAAGTGAAAGTCGATCAGAAAAACATCATCAATCAAAACATATCTCATAAGTATGTATTGGTTAACAGGAGAGATAAAGCGGAAGCAGTAAAAAGAGTTCTAGATTATATTCCAGAATTTTATGGTGTTATTTTTTGCCGTACTAAAATGGATACGCAAGACTTAGCGGACGAACTAGGTAGAGATGGATACAAAGCCGAAGCTATACATGGTGACTTGTCACAAGGACAGAGAGATAAAGTCATGAAGAAGTTTAGAGCAAAGGCTTGTAATATCATGGTTGCAACAGATGTAGCGGCAAGAGGTATCGACGTAAATGACCTTACTCATGTATTACATTATACACTTCCTGATTCACCTGCCTATTATACACCTGTCTCTTATACACATCTCCGAGCCCACGAGACAGGCAGAAATCTC
>CAJXUU010000383.1 GCA_913061325.1 uncultured Saprospirales bacterium
AAAAAAATCTAACGTCTTTGATTAAATCCCCTCTTTCCTTTGAACGTTCTTTACATTACGACTCCTTGCAGTCTTAATGCAGAAGTTGAAGTTCAAAAAAATCTAACGTCTTTGATTAAATCCCCTCTTTCCTTTGAACGTTCTTTACAATATAATTGATTTTTCGCAGGCCATATTTTCTCAATAATAACTTTACATCATATACAATGTCCATTTTTACATTGCGATCAACTCGAAAGTAGATCGGAACTTCCATTTTCTCAAAATCCATGAGCGGTTTTGATATATCGCTCAAAATTTGATCAAGTTGTTTCATGGATACTAGATATTCATTGATCTGGACTTTTGGATTTTCTCTATCCAGCTCTTCTCCGATGTAAATATTATATTCTGATGCTTCATGATTGACTTTTATAGCCGTTTCTGTTTCAGGTAGTTCTATCGTGACTTGCGCTGCCGCCGTCCTCAGTACAGTGACTGTCATAAAGAAGAACAATAACATGAAAATAATATCTGGCAATGAAGCTGTTGACACTTCTGGGCTATCTTTTTTCTTTCTTTTGAATGGCATATTATAATTGTTGAATTGGTGAATTGATGAATTAAACCTAGGAGGTTTTTGAACTGGCTATCATATTATTCCATTTTGAACGGATCTGCTTCGCTGAGTTTCATTGGATACTTTTTTAGTACCATGTTTTTATCTGCAACAGCTAGATCTTTATAGTTTGAGTTGAAATTTGCTTGTGCCATATCATTTCTTAATGATGTATAGGCTTCATGAATGTGTGCGTATATTTTCACGTAGGTTTCGTAAGATGTATTCAAGTCATTCTGAAGAGAAATAATGGCTTTATCAGGACTTTTAGGTTTGTTGCTGTCGCCTCTTGGATTATTCACAAAGTCTATCACGATATCTTTCATCCTATTGATATCAGTAGGTTTTGATTCTACTAGCAAGTTATTATCAGCATTTACAAGGATCTTAAGTACATTATTTTCAGGTACTGGACCAGGAGGGCCTTCGTAGTATTCTGGTAAAATGACAGGGATTCCTTTGTCCTCTGCAATGGTGGTGACCACCAGAAAAAATATCAATAGTAAAAATGCGATATCTGCCATGGAGCCTGCATTGAGTTCAGGCATTTTTCTGTGTTTTCTCATGTAATTCTGATTTATAAAATTAGGAATGGCATCAGTCTGCGATGAGATCTGATCCTATTTTACAAAAGAATTACTGCAGTAGGTCTTTAGTGGTTAGATGTATGAAAATACAATTATGGTGGATAGAAAAGTAAAATAAAAATGGAACTAGCTTAACCTATCAACCCAGTCTTGTGTAAAATTTCTAACTGTGGTCCGTAGCATCGGGACATATTCTCTTTGGTAAATGTTGTATCCGTATCACCATAAGCAATCAACCTTTGGTTAAGCAGGATGACTTTGTCAAAATATTGTTCGACGGTAGATAAATCATGGTGTACTACTAGTAGGGTTTTTCCTTCTTCTGCTAATTTTTTCAACAATCCAATAATGATTTCTTCAGTTAAGTTATCAACGCCAACGAAGGGTTCGTCTAAGAAAAACACTTCAGCTTGTTGGCATAATGCCCTTGCTATGAATACTCTCTGTTGCTGCCCTCCAGAAAGTTGACCAATTTGACGATCTGCCAAATCGGTAATTCCTATATCTTCCAGTGCCTGCATAGCTATGGCTTTATCTTCATCATTGAGTCTTTGCAAGATCTTTTTATGTGGATATCTTCCTTGCATGACCACATCCATCACCGTTGCTGGAAATGACCAATCGACATCATCTTTTTGAGGAACATAAGCGACTCTCTTTCTTACTTCAGCAATATCATTACCTAGTACATTGATATCCCCAGAATTGATGTCTATCAGTCCAAGGATTGACTTGAATAGGGTGGATTTTCCCGCTCCATTTGGACCTATTACCCCATAAACATTGCTACTCTCTACATTTAGGAATATATTGGTTAGCACACGGTTTTTCTCGTAACTAACAGATAGGCCTTTTACTTCGATGCTTCTCATATCACTTATTGAATTTAGTAATCGCGAACGCAAGAGCTGCCAACATTACTGTACCAACAAGAAGGTAGATGAGCCATCCATTTGCAGAATTATCACTATCAATTTTAGTGGCCGTCATCGTATTTTGACTTAGTGCTTTTACAATCACATCTGTGTTGTGTCTAAGCATTTTGACATATGTTGGTCCTTCACTATCCTCCGCTCCAATAGAATCTGCAAATAATTCTCCCCCGATTTTTACATCGTTGTCTCTCGCTATTTGTTGGATTACTTGTGGATTGATTGTACTTTCTATGAATATTGCCGGAACACCAGATTCACGTATCGCTTTGGCAACGCGTACCATGTCAGATGTTTGAGTTTCTGCTTCTGTACTGATACCTTTTAGCGCATTGAGTCTGATATTATATCTTTTTCCATAATAAGCGAATGCATCATGACTCGTCACCAACATTCGTTTTGCTTCTGGTATTTTCTTTATTTCAACAGTAATATATTCGTCTAGAGCAGTTATTTCACTTCTATACTTTTCGTAATTAGCAATATAGAATGCCGCATTATCAGGGTCAGCTTCTATCAAGGCCGCTTTTATATTTTCAATATATTTCAACCCATTGCTTGCATCCATCCATGCATGAGGATCTGCTGCATTTTTATACTTTTCACTTTTGAGTACATTTACGCCTTCAGTGATGGTGTATATATTTGCAGTAGTGCCACTATTATCGATCAGTTTGTTGATCCATCCTTCGAAAGTTAATCCATTTACTAAAATAATATCAGCGGACTTGACCAATTGTGCATCAGAAGGTTTTGGATCATATAAGTGCGGATCTCCACCGATCGGCACTATAGAGAAAGCCTCAATCTTATCTCCACCAATGTTCATTGCCATATCCTGGAAGATCGATGCGGATGACACCACTTTGATTTTGTCCTGCGCATTGGCAGCCAAAGATGTGAATAGAAATAAAATTAATATGCTTATGTGTTTTATCATTATTATCCTTTTCTAATTAACAAGTTTTGAGCAACCGCAGCTGTAATCATTATTTCATTTTTACCATCTAGAATAACGTTCATAGAGCCATCATATGGCACCGAGTCAATTACAGTTATTATTGTGCCCAATTTGACATTAAGCGAGTTGAGATACTTGAGAAATTCAGTCTGGTGATCTTTCACTCCCACCAGCTTGCCTTCTTGGCCTTTGTGCATGTCTGATAATGGAGTTTGAGATCTAATGGTAAACTTGCCATCGGCATTTGGAATCGGATCTCCATGCGGATCAAACTTCGGGTAATCCAAAAAAGCGTCTAGCCTCATGATCAACTCCTTAGATTCTATGTGCTCCAACTGCTCCGCTATTTCATGTACTTGATCCCAACTGAATCTCAGTTTTTTAACCAAGAATACTTCCCAAAGTCTATGTTTTCTTATGAGCTGAGTCGCTTGCTTTATGCCTTCGGTTTTGAGTGTTACTCCTTTGTATTTTTCATAATTGATCAGCTCCTTTTCTGCCAATCGCTTGAGCATATCCGTCACTGAAGCTGCACTCGTCGAGAGATGTTTTGCAATAGCATTTGTACTAGCACTTTTCTTTGCCTTTTCCGATATTTTGAATATGGCTTTGAGATAATTTTCTTCTGCTGTGGAAAGCTTCATCTTTAAATATTATTTTGCAAAGATAATATATTTTTAGGGTTATCTAAATATTAATTTTGTGTGGGTTTAAAAAAATATTAATTATCAATGATATTGAGTATTATGCTTCAGGTTTGCTTTTAGTATTCCCTAAAACTCTCCATTGTTTAATCTCAATTCAACTCTCCTATTCATAGATCTGCCAAATGCAGAGTTATTCTCCGATATTGGGTTCGTTTCACCTTCTCCATCTGTGTTAATCTTTTCAGAATTAAGCCCGAAATCTCGAATTAGAATTGACTTCATTGATTCGGCTCTTTCTTTCGAGAGTTTGAGGTTAGCTTTTTTGATACCTTGACTATCGGTATGTCCAATTAGGATAAAAGTATCTGCTGGTTGATCATTTATGAAATCGATTATCATTTGTAACGAGAAAATATCGTATTTAAAAAATGGAATTTTCATTCCACCTAATTGATTAGCTAGAACTATAGTAGCAAGCGAATCCAGCTGTAAAATAAAATCTGACTTAGTAACCTGATAATTCTTTTTTATTCTTTTGTTGGGTTCTCCTTCAATTGAGGAATGAGACTTTAATTCTATTTAATCAAAACAGTTTATACATCTTTCGCATTCAATGTATGTGTAAGTATTGATATCGTAATTACTTGTTTCTGAAACTTTAAATTGGTTAAAAGACACAACATAATACTTAATTTCATTTTAAAAGTTTCTACAATATTGCCAAGCACAAGAACTTCCGTTACATTGAATATCCATTGGTTGCCCGAGCAATGATGCTACTTCAGAAGTGGTAATTCCTAATTTTATATTTTCAAATGTTTCTTCGAAGCCTAATGTTTCATCTTGCGCAATTATACCACTGTCTCTTATACACATCTGACGCTGCCGACGAAGAGGATAGTGTAGATC
>CAJXUU010000384.1 GCA_913061325.1 uncultured Saprospirales bacterium
CTATCCTCTTCGTCGGCAGCGTCAGATGTGTATAAGAGACAGAAAAAAAGGATTACTACAATCAAGTAGCAATCCATTATAAATATTGTTTTAAGTCTTTTTTACAACAGCCCTAAATGTGTCTTAACCACTTCTTCCAAATTGTTCCTTGGATTAATATAAGCGATGTTTCCATCTTTACCAATCAAGAATGTCTTAGGAATACTTTTTACTCCATACGACGCTGCAGGAGCTGATTCCCATTTTTTAAGATCACTCACATGACCATCCCATATAAGATTGTCTTTTTCTATTGCAGCAAACCATCTTTCTTTAGATCTGTCCATTTGCATTTTGACTTGATCCTCTGATCCGTATCTTGCTTTTGACCTACTATCTAATCCATCTAGAGAGACAGAAAACACATCAAACCCTTTGTCTTTATATCTTTTGTATACATCTACCACTTTCGGATTCGCTTTTCTACAAGGTCCACACCAACTTGCCCAAAAATCAAGGAGAACTAGCTTCCCCTTCATATCAGAAAGACTTCTTGTCTTTCCATCCACTCCTGGAAGTGATATGTTCGGTGCTGGTTGACCTACTTTAATTTTTTCTGATGCTTGTTTTGCTGCATATTGTCTAGCTACAGTATTCACCTGAGCGGCGAATGTTCTAGTTAACTCTAAATCAGGATAGGTTGATGTCATTTTAGCGGCTACAGCTTTATGCACATCAAGAAATTCTGGGCGCATACGGAACATCTTAGATGATACTTGGTAACCAATTAATGGATCTAGTTCATTCATAGCTTTATCTCTAAGGCCTTGAGTATCTATTTTTTTAGCCATGTAATTCGAGATCAATGAAAGATATTCTTCAGTTAATGGCGCACCTTTTACATTGTAAGTAAGGTCACCGAAACTTTTCATGTCACCTTCTAGAGAGATAGACTTTTCAGAACCATTGAGTAATATTTCAGCAGCTTTTGCTCCGGCTCTTATTCGATAAGTTCCAGCTTTAAGCTTTTCAGGAAATGTAAATGTGAAATTGCCATTGCCGTCTGCTTTTGTATTGAGTATACCTTGACTAGCATTATCAGGAAGGGTTCTGTCGAAATAGACAGTCATGTCATTAGCGTCGCTAACTGTACCAGATACGACTAATCCCGCCTTGGGAGCTGTCTTACAAGATACGATCAATAAGGCTACAAAAGCCAATAAACTAAATCTATATAATTTCATATGTAATATTCTTTTTTGTTCAGAATGTAAATATCAATCATCTTATCCAGCAATAAAAGAGTAGACCGTGATTTTAATAATATTTAACAAAGATATAATTTGTTGGTTCATTGCTAAATATTGTAGCTAAAAAGTTGATTTTATATGAATTATGTATGGTGAATTTTTAAATTCGAGATAATTACGCTTTTTAATGTTACTATTTTGCAATTTTTATACATCCATGAGCTTAAAATTTCAATTGTAAATCTGATCTTCTATGATAATTTTCTAAATATGTTTTACCAGTTTAGTTGCCCAACAAAAGAATCTCATTAAATTTGCCGACCAACTCAATACCTGTGGCAAAACAATCTAAGACAAATACAAAAGTAAAGAAACAGACTCCTTTGATGGAGCAGTATTTTAACCTCAAAAGTAAGCATCCTGATGCGATATTGCTTTTTAGAGTAGGTGATTTCTATGAAACATTTGGAGAAGATGCTGTAAAAGCTTCTGATGTATTAGGCATAGTTCTTACTGCTAGGAATAATGGTGGTGTAGATATCGAATTGGCTGGCTTTCCATATCATAGTGTTAATGTCTATTTACCAAAGCTTGTGAGAGCAGGGTTTCGTGTTGCAATTTGTGAACAATTAGAAAAGCCAAGTAAAGAAAAAAAGATAGTTGCTAGAGGTGTAACAGATGTTATTACTCCGGGGCTTACAATAGATGATAGTATACTCGACCGAAAGAACAATAATTATTTAGCATCTATCCATTTTGGCCCAAAAAATCACCATGGAGTTGCATTCATTGACATTTCAACAGGCGAATTTTTATTGAGTGAAGGGTCGCTTGAAAGTGTAGAAAAACTGATTCATAGTTTTGGTCCTGCTGAGATAATTTATTCGAAATCTTATGGAAAAGTTTTCAATTCTAATTTTGGAGATAAGTATTATAGTTACCCACTTGATGAATGGATCTATCAATATGATTACTGTAGAGAGCAATTGTTAGAAAAATTTGAAGTGCCTAATTTAAAAGGATTTGGTGTTGAGAAATTGGATCAAGGACAGATTGCTGCAGGATCGGCATTGCATTATCTTTCGAGCACTCAGAATAATAACCTCAAACATATAAGAACTATAAACAGAATACAGTCGGAAGAATATGTATGGTTGGATCGATTTACGATTCGTAATTTAGAGTTGGTGTCTACAGTGCACGAAACAGGAATTCCTTTGATACAAGTATTGGATAAGACTGTATCGCCGATGGGTGCAAGAATGTTGAGGAAGTGGGTGCTGTTGCCTCTGATGTCTGAGACTGCCATTGAGGCAAGATTAGATATGGTTGGTCATTTTTTCGATGCAGAGGATACAACGGATGAATTAGAAACTATTTTAAGAAAAATGGGTGACTTGGAGCGATTAGCGTCCAAGATTTCGATGATGAAAGTAGCCCCAAGAGAGTTGATTCAGTTAAAAAGAGCGCTCACATATATTGGCCCATTAAAAGAATTGCTATTAAACACTAAGAATGAACACCTCTCAATCTTAGCAGACAAACTTCATCTTTGTGAAAACGTAAGAGATAAAATAGAGAAAGCCATAATCGAAGAGCCACCTTCAATGGTAAGCAAAGGAGGCACATTCAAAGATGGATACAATGCCGAATTGGATGAATATACCAATGTAGTGAGAAATGCAAAGGAGCTACTACTAGGTATTCAACAAAGAGAAGCGGCAAAGACGGGAATTACTAATCTAAAGATAGGATTTAATAATGTATTTGGTTATTATCTAGAAGTGACCAATAAGTATAAGGGCCAAGACCTGATTCCTGATGATTGGGTAAGAAAACAAACACTGACCAATGCAGAAAGGTATATTACTGATGAGTTAAAACAACTCGAGACTAAGATATTAGGAGCGGAAGAAAAGATCAGTGGGATTGAAGAAGCGCTGTATCATGAGCTGATTTTGTCTATTATCGAATATCTTGACCCGATTCAGTCCAATGCAGCACTGATTGCCAATGTGGATTGTTTGTTGTCTTTCGCAAGAGTGGCGAAGAAGTATAAATATTCCAGACCTGTTGTCAATAATGGTACAGAAATAGATATCAAAAATGGACGGCATCCAGTCATCGAGCAACATATGAAACTCGATGAAACATATGTGCCCAATGATATCTTTCTTAGTAATGATGATACGCAAATAATGATGATTACTGGACCCAACATGTCTGGTAAGTCAGCTATTCTCAGACAGACGGCTTTGATTTGTTTGATGGCACAAATGGGTTCATATGTTCCTGCGGAATATGCTGAAATAGGTATAATCGATAAGTTATTTACAAGGGTAGGAGCGAGTGATAATATTTCAAGTGGGGAATCTACATTTATGTTAGAAATGAATGAGACTGCCAGTATTATGAATAATATTTCTGATCGTAGTTTGATTCTATTGGATGAGATAGGAAGAGGAACTTCTACTTATGACGGAATCTCAATTGCTTGGTCTTTGGCGGAATATCTACATAATAATAAAGGTGCACGTCCCAAAACACTATTTGCTACCCATTATCACGAATTGAATGAGTTAGCAAACAAATATCCTAGAGTTAAAAATTATAATGTTGCTACTAAGGAAGTGGGTCAGAAAGTAATCTTTTTAAGGAAATTAGTAGAAGGAGGAAGTAATCATAGCTTTGGTATTCATGTCGCTCGCATGGCTGGCATGCCCAAAGAAATACTGAAGAGAGCGTATGAAATACTCAAACAGTTGGAACAGAAAACTGTAACAAGTCAAGACGGTATTGAGAACCCTGACCTATCAAATCAAGTTGCTGGAATAGAACCAGATCCATATCAATTAAGCATTTTTGAGACTGTCGACCCACTAGCAGGAAAGCTTAAAGCTGCACTTGAAGATGTACAGCTTAACAGTATGACTCCTATTGAGTGTATGCTAAAATTGAATGAGTTGAAGGGAATGTTAGAAGAGTAGGAAGTTTGCTTTTATCAAGCTCGCTCAATTATATGTTAAGCATACTTTGTGGTTCTTGTAAAACACTCAAACAGCTAACTCTGCCGTAACATCTTGCCTTGAAAGACAGGAGAAAGGGTTGAACACGCCTAGCCAAGAAAGAAACCCTATCCCAACCTTTCCCTTAAAAAGGGCAAGGAGCCGATACATGGCTTGGGCGAAGTCATAAACGTACTCTTCATTTAATCAAATAACCTTTATCATAACATCTTGCCCTTTTAGGTATAGCGAATATGATACTCCGATTGCAAATTATTGTAAAACCAACTCTGTTATCATAATCGCTCAGCAAAAGATATCATTTGTCGAAGACAGTAGCCATATAGCGAATATGATACTCCGATTGCAAATTATTGTAAAACCAACTCTGTTATCA
>CAJXUU010000385.1 GCA_913061325.1 uncultured Saprospirales bacterium
TTCGTCGGCAGCGTCAGATGTGTATAAGAGACAGATCTTATACACAGACATCAAGTAGTATAGAGTGCCAATGTCTCAATAACGGGACAGATTTCTTAGCTACTCAGTTTGGTGAAACAATTATAATCAATTCTACCTCAGGTGAAAATTGGTTCGTTGTTGCCTCTACTGATCTTTATGCATCAACTAGTCCAGCACCACCAGCTGATCCCGTGTTATTAGCACCTTTGACAGTTATTCCGGAAGGATTGCCGAGTCAGTATATATTAGATGCGATAAGACTCAATAACACAGACTGGAGTATAGTGGTATCTAATGGAATGATTGATCTTCCTATTTCTTCAAACAATACATGTCAAGAAGTGTCTTCAGAAATTATTGGAGATTTTGGTTCATGTGTAGGAACTATAGAAACATATGAAGTAGGCGAGCCAGCTAATCCAGTAGGCACTATAACATGGTCAGTTTCTGCAGGCGGTAATATTGTAGGAGGCCAAGGCACAAGAAGAATCTTTGTTGATTGGGGAGATGTAGTAGGGAATTACGATGTTTCGTTTACAGGCACTGCTGGTAGTTATGTAGGTCAAACCAATGACTTTTGTGATTTTTCTGGTATGGGCTCTGTAGCAATAATGGACGAAGAGGCATTTAGTATGGCCTGTAACAACCAAGTAAATATATCTCTTAATGGTAATTGTGAATTGAATTTCGTAGCGGATATGGTATTAGAAGACATGCAGTTTTCTAATGATTCTTACGATCTAGAATTTATTGATACTGAAACTGGTGAGCCTGTCGTAGGCCCAACATTAGGAATGGAATATGTTGGTAAAACACTTCAAGTAAAAGTTATTCATGAATGTAGTGGTAACTCTTGTTGGGGACTTTTACTGTTAGAAGATAAATCGATCCCACAATTAGAATGTGGTGATGACACAATAATTGATTGCGATGAGTTAACAGCTCCAAGTAATACAGGATTTCCTATTCCAGATGATGTAACGGTTACTAATCTTGGAGATGATAGGTACTTATTAGAAGGATTTGATTTATGTAGTGATGTTATACTTATATATGAAGATGTGCCAGTAACAACAAATTTATGTGATGGTCCATATAGTTCTATTATAAATAGAAATTGGTTAGCTACAGACGAATCTGGTAATTCATCAACTTGTACACAAACAATATCTATCAATAGAGCAACATTAAATGATATTACATTTCCAGAAAACTATGATGATGTATTAGGACCTAATCCTTCATTGATATCTTGTGGAAACTATCCAAAATTAGCAAATGGTAATCCTGATCCTTCATTTACAGGTATGCCAAATGGTATTTTTTGCCTCAATGTAACAGTTGAGTATGAAGATGTAACGATCCCAAAATGTGGTGACCAAGCATTCAAAATAAGAAGAAGATGGAAAGTAAATGACCTTTGTTATCAACTACCTGCAATAGAACATACACAGTATATAACTGTCATGGATAATGATGATCCGATAGTTACACCACCACCACCATTTACAGTAGGAACAACATATACTTCTTGTTCTTCTATTATAGAAGTTCCAGCTCCTATAGTAATCGATTGTTCAGAATATGATTATACAGTATCTTATAAAATACCTGATGGTAATCCTGACCCATTCTTCCAACCATCTAATGAAGGTATCGTTGAACAAGCAGATGGTTCATTTCTTATCTCCGGTCTAGATGACTTAAATGGCAATACGTTATGGATTCTTTATTATGTAACAGATGCATGTGATAATCGAGCAACTGCATATACAGAAGTAACAATCGTGGATGATATCCAACCAATCCCTGTTTGTGACCTTCATACATTTATAGGATTAAATGAGGATGGTGTTGGATATGCAAGTATCGAATCATTTGATGATGGATCATGGGATAACTGTGGCGAAATCACAAGAGAAGTAAGAAGAGTAGACAATTTCGGTTGTGGAGAATCAAGCCAATGGGGAAAGAAAGTGAAGTTTTGTTGTGAAGATGTTGGAACCATTATCATGATTCAAATGAGAGTAACAGATAATGCTGGAAACAGTAATGTTTGTATGGTTGAAGCAGAGGTCCAAGATAACCATGCTCCAGTAATCACATTTTGTCCGATAGATATAACCATCGATTGTGATGATGATACGGATAATCTTGATCAATATGGAACAGCTACAGCAGAAGATAATTGTAGCGTAACTGTTTCATCAACGTCTACAAGAAATATAAACGCTTGTGGTACCGGTACTATAACACGCACTCATAGAGCGGAAGACGCTCAAGGGAATTTTGAAACATGTACTCAAAGAATATTTGTTCAAGCCTTAGATCCATTTTATATCAATCCTAATAATCCAAATGATCCTAACGATGATATCATTTGGCCAGGTGGGCATATTTTATTAAATGGATGTGCCTCTAGCGGTGTTCTTCCAGATGATCTACCAGCAGGAAAACAACGTCCAGTAATCTTAGATGAAGGATGTAGCCATATTAGCTTTACTTATTCGGATGTAATATTCCAATATACAGAAGAAGCATGTGCTAAAATATTAAGAACATGGAAAGTAATTGATGATTGTATTTATGTACCGTTTAGTAATGTTGGTTACTGGGAATATACGCAAGTAATAAAAGTGCAAAACAGTACTAAGCCTACTTTCATAACAGGATGTGAATTTTCTGATTTTGCAATTGTACAACAGTCTAATTGTTCTGCTAGAATTCAAGCAACAGCTACTGCTATTGATGATTGTACCTCTCCTAATGATCTAGAGTATACTTATAAAGTTGATGAAGATAACAACGGAAGTACAGACTTTACTGGAACTGGAAACGCTATCAATAGAGTAGTGTCTTTCGGTACACATAAGGTGATCTGGGATGTAGAGGATGAATGTGGAAACATACAAACATGTGCAGTTATCCTTAATGTTGATGATGACAAAGCACCGACACCATATTGTCTTTCCGAGGTTGTAACAGTAATAATGGAAACTTCTGGTTCAGTTACTATCTGGGCAAATGATTTTGACAATGGCAGTTATGACAACTGTGCTGATGCTGACGAATTAAGAATATCCTTCTCTACAAATCCATCAAATACTTCAATGGAGTTTACGTGTGATGATTTAGAAGGTGAATCTACAGAGTTCGAACTGCAGATTTATGTAACGGATCCTTCTGGAAATCAAGACTTCTGTACTACAACATTAGTGGTACAAGATAATCAAGGCCACTGTCCTGATAATACTGACGGAGGTGATGGAGAAGAAGAGGGTAGAGTTGCACTTGGTGGTAACATCTACAATGATATTAATGAGAGTGTAACTGGTATAGAGGTAAATCTTATCGCTAATCTTCCAGAATTCCCATTAGAAACTATAACGGATGTTGCAGGTGATTATACTTTCAGCAACTTATTAGCAAACGAAAATTACAATATAGTACCAACCTTAGACGAAAATTATAATGAAGGAGTTTCTACTCTTGATTTGGTACTGATACAAAGACACCTTCTTGGATTAGCTGATTTGGACAATCCATATAAGGTTATAGCGGCAGATATTAACAACTCGGAGAGCATTACTGCATCTGATCTACTTCAACTGAGAAAACTCATATTGGGCATTTACTCAGAATTACCAAACAACGACAGTTGGAGGTTTGTAGATGCAGCAATCGAGTTTGCTGATAACAATGATCCATTTCCATTCGATGGAGATGTATCAATGGAAGCAGTAACTGAAGATTACATGGATGCGAATTTCGTAGCTGTGAAAATTGGTGATGTAAATAATTCTGCCAGTTATGGATTCCAGAATTCAGAAAATGCTTCTTCTAGAACTTCAATTAATTTGGTAATAGAGGATCAATACTTGAAAATTGGAAGACAAGCTGTTACAGTTGCATTGACAGATATAGTTGAAATATATGGTCTACAGTTTAGCATTGATTATAATGAAAACTTGGTATCTGATATTAATCTTGCATCTGATGCATTGAATGTAACAGAAGCTAACTATACAAAAGACACTAACAAACTATTTGCAAGTATTCATAATGCGAATTCACAAACTATCACAGATGATATCATGACTGTGATCATTGATGTGAAAAAGGCAGGTTACTTATCTGACATGATCAGTCTATCTGATAATGGTATGAGAAATGAAATCTACACTGAAGCTAATGCTAATGTAAAGAGTGCAGATCTTAATCTTGAAATCGTGAACAGGTCAACTGAGGCGAATACATTCGAATTACTTCAGAATGTACCTAATCCGTTTACTACGACCACAGAGATCGGTTTTGTGCTACCTACAAATCAAGATGTATCCCTTACAGTATACGATGTGACAGGTAAGTCATTGATTCAAAAAACAGGTGCTTATCAGAAAGGGTACAATACTATTACACTAGATGTGAGTGAGATCAATGCTTCAGGTGTGCTTTATTATCAACTTGATACTGATGGACATAGCGCAAGTAAGAAAATGATAATCATAAAGTAAGTAGTAAATAGAATTTTAGAAAAAGAAACATCAGCCTTTAGAAACGGCAATAATAGAAACATTAAGAACTGTCTCTTA
>CAJXUU010000386.1 GCA_913061325.1 uncultured Saprospirales bacterium
GGCTTTTTAACGCAGAAGAAGGGAAAAAGATCAAGCAGAAGAATGTAACTTTATTGTTGTTTCATTCCTTCATCACAAATTTAAAAAGAAATGGGAGAATAGAAAGGGTTTGAAGATGGAAGGGAGGGAGATGTTTATTTTTTTATAAATGCAACATTGTTGCATTTATAAAATTATTGATTTATCTTTGTCATATAATTAAAATAAAAATAGTATATATGACACACAAACTTTTATCAGGATTAGCTTTTGTTGCGATCTTAAGTATTATGACTTCTTGCGAAAAAGAAGATCCAGAAATTCCTAACGAAGAGGAACTAATAACAACATTAACGTACACATTGACACCAGAGGCGGGTGGTGATGCTATTGTATTATCATTTAAAGATCTAGATGGTGATGGTGGTAATGCTCCCATATTAACAGGAGGCGTACTTACTGCTAATCAAGGATATATGGGCACATTGAATTTACTTAATGAATCTGTAACACCAACAGAAAGTATATCAGCTGAAGTCAAAGAAGAAGATGATGAACATCAGTTTTTCTTTCAATCAAGTGTTGCGGGTGTAGAAGTAATTTATACTGATATGGATGCAGATGGGAATCCACTGGGTTTATCAACTACATTAAAAACTGGAGATGCTGGAAGTGGGGACCTCACAATAATTTTACGTCATTTGCCAATAAAGACTGCAACTGGAGTTTCTGATGGAGATATAACAAATGCAAAAGGTGAAACAGATATTGAAGTTACATTTTCATTAGAAGTGCAGTAATTAAGTAATTGATTATTCTACAATGTGAAAATTAATATATCAAAAAGGGTTTGTGGTAATTCCTCGATCCCTTTTTGGTTGTTGTATATTTATGCTAACACATATGATATTTTGAGTTTTATTTATAAAGTTTTAGTAGTATTTTTTGTTGTTTTTAACAGTTTTGATGGATTAGCTCAGGATTGTAATCTAACAATAGAGGGGCATGTCATTGATGAAGGTACAGGTCTACCCTTGTCTCACGCAAATGTTATAATCCAAGAAATGTCTTTTGGTGGCAGCACTAATGATCAAGGTACATTTTTGTTTGAGAAGATATGTCCAGGGCACTATCATATTATCCTATCACATATCGGCTGTGAACCTCAGAAACTTCATATTGACTTTACTAAAGATACTGTATTGTATGTCATATTTTCGCATACTGCAGTAGCTCTCGATGATGTAATAGTCAAAGGGAAAAAAGAACAAAATACCCAGCCTAATCTATCCGTAAATAGGCAGGTAATTGAAGATAATGCTAATCAAAGTTTGTCAGAATTATTAGAAAATGAAACTGGTGTACATGCGATTAAAAACGGTAGTGGCATTTCTAAACCTATAATCCACGGGCTTTATGGAAATCGGTTAATTATACTCAATAATGGGATAGCACAAAGCGGCCAGCAATGGGGAAATGATCATTCTCCAGAAATCGATCCATTTTCAGCGGATAAGATAACTGTGCTAAAAGGGGCAAACGCAGTGACGTACGCGGGCGGAAACCTAGGTGCTGTAATAAAGGTAGAGCCGAAAAAAATTGATCGAGAGCCCCACCTTCATGGACAGGTCAACTACGCTTTCGCAACCAATGGAAGAGGCAATACGCTAAATACACGAATAAGCAAATATTCGCCAATTCTCGCTTGGAGAATAAGTGGCACTTTAAAGAAATCAGGAGATAAATCTACCCCTGATTACTTCTTAACAAATACAGGTTTGCAAGAAGCCAATTTTTCACTCCAGTTAGAAAAATCCTGGGGCGAAAAATTATCGATGGACTTTTATGCAAGTACTTTTAATACTCGATTGGGAATACTTAGAGGATCGCACATTGGCAATACTACAGACTTAGAAGAAGCATTGGATTCGGAAGTTCCTTTATTTACAAAGTCTGACTTTAGTTACCAGATCGATGCTCCGAGGCAGCAAGTATCTCATCAGCTGGCAAAACTAAGAACCAAGTATTTTCTCAGTGATAATCAATGGATAGAACTGGTGCTAGCGGCACAACTCAATGATAGACAAGAATTTGACATAAGAAAGCTAGATCGATCTAATATACCTAGTCTTAGTCTGAAGCAATATACCTTCAATGCAGAAGTGAAATACGGGTTAGAATTGGGACAAAACTGGAAATTGATGATGGGAAATCAAATGATCATCTCTGACAATTCCAATGACCCAGAAACTGACATATTGCCACTGATACCTGATTATTTATCATGGAAAAATGGGACCTATCTAGCATTGACGAAACTGATGGGGCTCGGAAATATAAGCTTTGGTCTGCGTCATGATTATGAAAATCAAAGTGTAGCGACCATAACTAAAAGTATTCCTAGAAAAATAGTCAGATATACTAATAAGTTCAACAATGTTGCGGGCGTATTTGGTCTCAGCTACAATCTTTCAAAAACACAAACATTTTCTCTCAATTCTGGCTTCGCTATGAGGAATCCTGCGATCAATGAGTTATACAGCAATGGATTACATCAAGGTGTGAGTGGCATAGAAGAAGGAGATGTTAATCTGAAAACTGAAAAAGCAATCAAAAACACCTTAGAATACAAATGGTTGCCAAGTGAAAAATTCTCATTGAATACATTGATCTATCATCAACACTTCAAAGATTATATCTACCTCAATCCGCAGGATGAAATACGATTAACTATAAGAGGAGCATTCCCAGTATTCAAGTATGAGCAAACGGATGCCAATATCTATGGTTTGGATATAGAGACACGGTTTATGATTTCTCATTCCATATTTGGGCAACTAAAATACAGCTATCTGCGTGGTGATGATCTTGGAAATAATATCCCAGTGGTGTTTATGCCACCGAATAGCATGTCAAGCAGCCTCAAATATAGAGTTGATCACATAATTAAACTTTCAGAGAAAATAGGACTAGAAGAACTAGAATTCGAAGTGAATAATAGATATGTATTCGAACAATCACACCTTTTGGCTAAGCAGGACTTTGTCTCTCCACCTCCAGCATATAACCTTATTGGCCTGAAAGCATCTACTAATATAACATTACCGAAACATAAATTTAGATTCTTCGTAACGGTGGATAATTTATTAGATATTAGTTATCGGGACTATTTAAATAGGCAAAGGTATTTTGCAGATGACACAGGAATAAGTTGCACGTTTGGTATGAATTTTAAGTTCTAACAGATTATTTAATATTGAAATTGGTGTATTCTAATGCAGATTAAATGGAGATTGTTTCAAAAAGTAATTGAAGACAAGAGCTTGATATCTGAATAGCTTTTTCGAATATTTTGATATTCTGGGTAATCGTTATAATGAGCTGCACGGCGATAATGAAAAAACTCTACACCAAAGCCCCATTTGTTCCATATAGGAAGATAATATTCTAGTTTGTAAATTGCATTTCGCTCAGTACCAGGTGTATCTCTCTGAGTGTATATCAACCAATTATTAAAACTAGCAATCAATCTGCCATATTTTTTAGTAACGGCTAGCATTTCCAATTCTACCATTAGACCTCTGCCATAAACATAATCTCTTAGGAATTCTCCGTCATCCTCCTCAAACAATTCAATAACTTCTACGACTTCAGAGTTTGCACTACCAAATAGGATTGGGCCAATTTTTATACCTGACATTATGGAATAATTCTCATGTTCAGCATTAAAGTGATAATCAGCAGTCAAAGATATTGATCCTATCTTAAAAATAGGATTGTGGATAAAAGCGTAATGACTAGAAACTGTAATCAGGTTATGTTTTGAATTATTATATCTCCATAACGGGGAGTGTGATGTAAGATTTACATAGTTTTTTTCAAAATCCTTAAGTGAATTAATGTCTAGCCATGACCGAATAATAAAAAAGTCAAAAGGCCGATAGGTATCTGATCCATCAAAAAGATCTCCATAGATTAATGAATAATTCATATGCATGTAGGAAGACGATACAAAGTCTGCTTCAGGTGTTAATATGTAAGATAACCCCATAGAAAATTGAGATCGAATTGGAAAACTATTAAAATCTGAAGATCTAAAATCTTGTCGTGTATCTGAGTATAATATACTATTTATCTGAGCCATAGGATTTATTATTAACGCTCCGATATTTCTCAATACCCTGTAGCTTCTAGCTTTATCATCTTGCAATAAATGAGAGGTAAGTCTATGCGTGATCTCTCCTAGATATATGCCGCCTAAGGTTGTCGTATTCCAATCAATTTCACTGGGGGGATAAGTTTCACCAAAATATTCCCATGTCCAACTCCCAGCCAAAACATAAGGGATTGAGCTCCAGAAACTAGCACCATTGGATCGAGCGGAATTGAAAAATATTGACCCATGTAATGGGTGTGAGAAAAAATTGGTTGTGAAAGCATCTCCATCTGTATCAAATCCTGTGTGCAAGTTGTCGTACCAATGTTGTGGAGTCACTTTAGCCCAATCCAAATCTCTCACCCAAGCATCTACTCTGTTGATGATCTGTCTCTTATACACATCTGACGCTGCCGACGAAGAGGATAGTGTA
>CAJXUU010000387.1 GCA_913061325.1 uncultured Saprospirales bacterium
TCTGCCTGTCTCGTGGGCTCGGAGATGTGTATAAGAGACAGGAATTATGTTTTTCGATTGTCTGATCAGAATCTTTTCGAACCTTCACTAGCAAATGAAGATTTCAAAAAAAATAGAGAAAAAACCATAGAATTTCAATCTGTTGGGTTTTTAAATGACCAGTATTTAAATATTTTAGAAGAATATCCAAAATTAAAGAAATTTACAGAAAACGATAAAGTAGAATACATCACACTTGAAAACCTCACTTATTCTAAGTTATTAAATAATACGATGAATAATCAAGATGCAACTTTATCCAAGAGTGCTGACAACTTAAAAATAATAGATTATTCTCTTTTGAATCAGACTTTAAAATCTATCACAATTCTATCAGATCGAAATTCCAAAGATATATTAATCCAAAGCTTAAGTGGTCTTTTCTTGTTGAAGGATAATGAATGTATCCAAGTATTAGACTCTGAAAATGTGATAAATTTTGAATATTTAAATGCACTTTTCTTTAGTGATAATCAAGGAAATTTATGGATTTCGACCAATGAAGGGGTACACAAATTCATGCCGAATAAAGAAAAATTCAATGTGTTGTTTGGTGAATCATCTTTTAGTGAAAAATATAGAGCTATTACTCAAATTCGTGGAATACGTGCCGATTCCATCGGGAATGTATGGACTTCGGGTGTTTTTGGGCTAAACTACTATAATGCTCAACAAAACGAATATTACCATAAAATTAAGGCAGGTTATACTTTTGAATTCTTGTCTATGAACATTACTGGTACTGATTTGTATATTTTCGGTGATGTCATTCATAAGTACTCTACCTCAAAACGTAAATTTCGTGAGGATAATATTTCAATAGAAACATTCCCTTATCTATATGGGCCTATTTGGTCAAAATTAAAAATAAATAAAGGTCAATTTATATTGGGGACAGATAGGGGGAGGATCTTTTTATGGGATAAGGAAAAAAATACAACAAGTAAAGTTCAAGCTGATGCTGTGGCAAATGCTCAACTGGGAACTATTTATAAGATAATTTATAGCAAAATTGATGACCATTATTGGGCAGTCGGAGATAATGGATGTATTAAAATTAGCAAAGACTTATCCACATCAGAGATTTTTGGAAAGGATGTGTCTTTAGCATTAGATCATCAAATACCATTTGATCAAATAAGAGACGTTTATGAAGATGATGATGGAATTCTTTGGTTGACGACCAAAGGATTTGGTTTGGTAAAATGGGATCGTAAAGATCATAAGTTTAAATTTTATAATAGGAATCATGGGCTGCCAACGAATATTTTATACTGCCTACTGCCAGACCGTCATGGACAATTGTGGATAAGTTCAGAAAATGGGCTTATTAGATTTGACAAAAAAGAAGAAAGCCTAATGATTTACTATCAATCGGATGGCATTTCAAATAATGAATTTAATAGAACATCGAGTTTCTTAGGATCAGACGGAACGATGTATTTTGGAGGGATTAGTGGATTGACTTCTTTCCACCCTGATCAATTCATTGAAGAGACAGGTTCAATGAATGTTCCTGTAAGAATTACTGGGTTTAACCAATTTCTAAAAAGCACTGGCCAATTAACTGATTTGACAGCCGAACTGAGACAAAAGGGTGAAATTTATTTAAATCCAGGAGATGGGTTTTTTAAACTTGATTTTAAATTATTGGACTACCAAAATGATGCAAAGCAATACAAATATAAAATAGAAGGTGTTATCAATGATTGGGAATTTTTCACAGAAGAATCGGTAAGAATAAGCAGACTTCCCTACGGAAAATACATGCTTCGTATCGCCGGTCAAAGTGAATCTGGAGTTTGGTCAAGTAATGAATTATCTATCCCCATCACAGTAATAAAGCCATACTACCTCAGATGGTGGGCTTATATTTTTTATGCAATTTTCACTTTTATAGGACTATATTTTTTACGGCGATTCCAGATAAAGAATATTATGGAAAAAGCCGATAAGCTTCGACTTATTGAAATTAATAATCTCAAAACCAAACTTTATACAAACATCACGCACGAATTCAGGACTCCACTTACGGTAATAATAGGATTGGCAAATCAAATTGCTGAGAATCAAAATGTCTTATCCAATTCTTCTGAATTAAAAGCGGATACGCAAATCAAGATATTGGATAAAATTGAAAATAGAACAAAATTTATCCTCCGCAACGCTGATAACCTCCTGCAATTAATCAATCAGATGCTCGACTTATCTAAGTTAGATTCATCAAAGCTTAAGGTAAATTGGGAAGTGGATGAAATATCTAATTTTCTTAATTATATTTTTGAAAGCTTTCATTCGTTTACAGAGTCCAAAAATATAAATCTACAACTTCATGATGATGTCAAATTTCTATTGATGGATTTTGATCGAATTAAGCTTCAGCAAATTGTTTCGAACTTACTGTCTAATGCCATAAAGTTTACACCTAAAAATGGTGAAATAAAAATGTTTCTTTCTCAAACTGTACCCGACGAAATTCATTCCGAAGGTTGCCTTAGAATAAGTGTGAGTAATACTGGAATCGGAATTCCTTCTGATAAAATCGAACATGTTTTTGATCGATTTTATCAAGTTGATGATACTATGACACGAAATGCAGAAGGAACTGGAATCGGACTCTCTTTGGTGAAAGAATTGACGAACTTAATCGGTGGTGAAATAAGTGTGGAAAGTATACCTAGTGAAGAAACGGTTTTTACTATTTTATTCCCAATCCACAGAAATTTAGGCATTCAATCTTCATCAGACCCTGCTCAACTTCCGATAATAAATGTAACTGAGGATAAACCCCAGGCTACATTTGACATAGTCTCTCAAAATTCTAAGAACGAACTTCCACAATTAGTCCTTATCGAAGACAATATGGATGTTCAGTTTTACATCAAATCATGTCTTGAGGATGATTACAATATCATCTGCGCCAATAATGGAGAAAAAGGGATTGCTGCAGCTTTAGAATATGTACCAGATATCATCATCACTGATGTGATGATGCCAATAAAAAATGGATATGAAGTAGTTGATTGTTTGAAAAATGATGAACGTACAAGTCATATACCGATCATTATGCTTTCTGCTAAATCCAGTTTAGATTCTAGAATACAAGGCTTAGAGAAAGGTGCAGACAATTATCTTACCAAACCATTTGACAAAAGAGAACTGCAATTAAGCGTCAAGAACCTTTTGCTTACTAGAAAAAGTCTACAATCCGTATATGCTAAAATAGAACCGCAACTTTCAGTATCGGATAGTACAGAGAATCCACTAGAAATTGAAGGAGTCGATCTCAAACTAGAAAATGAATTTATCCTAAAAATTCAGATAATCTTGGACAGAGAGTTATCCAATGAAAAACTTGAAATCGCAGATCTCCATAAAGAACTCAAATTGAGTTACTCACAATTGTATCGAAAATTAAAAGCCTTAACAGGAAAAACGATCGTAGCCTATATTAGAACCTATCGCCTTCACAAAGCCAATGATCTTCTCAAAGTCTCGGATAAAAACATATCGGAAATAGCCTATCAAGTAGGATTCTCCGACCCATCTTATTTCACAAAAATGTATTCCGAAGAATTCGGCCACTTACCAACCGAAAGCCGATTCCCAAACGAACGCCGATTCCCAAGGCCGTAGGGATTGGTAAGCGATTTGCGGCAAGCGATTTTGTGGCGAAAAGCGTATGAGCTTAGAATAGATGGCTCGTATGGTATCCGCTTATCGATCTTTTGAGATGGTATCCGCTTACCAATCTTTGCAAGCTTGGGAATCGGGGTTCGCGTCGGAATTGGAGTATTCTTTTTTAAACTTTTCGTGGGCTAAAATATAGGCCTCTAAGGTACCTAACATATTTAAGACATATTCTTTATTTAGTACAGACTCTTCATTATTGACATAAGAATTATAACTCGAATATTTCCAACTTCTGTAATCAGTTCTGAATTTGTGATGAATAGGATTATGATGAATATAACACAACATATATTCAAATTTGAATTCTGAACGAAGCAGAATCCGTTTGAATCTTTTAAGAAATAGTTGTCCTCTGTCTTTGTACTTGTTGTTATATTTTAGAGCGTAGCTGCTGAACCATCTTCTAAATTGATCTTCTAGTAACTGATTGATATCAATTTCGGCATCCAAATACTTTCTTTTGCCTTTGAATCTACCACACCTAAATTTATATCTATTTTTTTTTTGCTTTTGATACTTACCAACAAATGAAAAGGATTTAGCATTAAATAAAAAGTATAGATGTTCATATAATCTCCTAAGTAATTCTCCGTTCCTTTCAAAAACTGAATATTATCAAAATGGCCTTTAAAAATATCCTTCCCGCTTCCCGCCCGATTTTAGATATGATAAAATGAAGAATGTTCAAATTTGTGCCAGTAGTTGATCATACATTTTCCTTTCTACTACAACATTAAAATATCTCCTGTCTCTTATACACATCTGACGCTGCCGACGAAGAGGATAGTGTAGAT
>CAJXUU010000388.1 GCA_913061325.1 uncultured Saprospirales bacterium
TTTTCTAATTATTGATATGTCAAGTTTATATTTTACTGATAAACCCTAACATAATCCACGATCATTTTTTGAGGAAATGGCGTATCTGGAGAAGGGAACCCTACATAATTGCCACCTACTGAAACGTTTAGGATAATAAAGAACTCTGAATTGTTATATACCCACTCACCAGGAACATCTTCTGGAACAATTCTATTATATAAGGTATCATCTACAAAAAACTCAATAAAGTCTTCTCCCCATTCAACAGCAAAAACGTGGAACTCAATATCAAATCTTGAATCTGTCAAACCAAAACTTCCTGAAATCGAATTTCCTGCAGAATAGCCTGGACCATGAATTGATCCATTAATAATATTTGGTTGTTGACCTCTTAGTTCCATTATATCAATTTCTCCACACTGTGGCCAAGTAACTTCATCTACATTAGCTCCCAACAACCAAAATGCTGGCCATAAGCCTGGTCCGTAAGGTGTCTTTAATCGAGCTTCAAACCTACCATGTTTTTGTGCAAAAAGGCCTTGAGTCTTTACTCTAGCTGAAGTGAAAGGTGAACCAGCGAAAGTTTCATTGATAGCAGTTATCACCATATTCCCTTCTCCATCCAATGAGACATTTTTAGGACTATCTGTGTAGTACTGCAATTCCTGATTGCCCCATCCATCTTGACCTGTTCCAATATCATATGTCCATTTGCTTCCATCTATTGCATCTCCTTCAAATTCATCGCTCCATGTCAATTGGTAACCTCTATCTTCTAATTTTTGAGTTGCCTCTACTTCGCAGCCCGTCCCAATTAATGAAATAACCGCCAACGATACCATACTCAGTATTGAAATTTGTTTAATATAAATATTTGAAATTTTCATTTATTCTCTTTTTGGTATATGATATCAGTTAATTGTGAAAATACACATTATCAATAAAAACTGTATTTGAACCTGTAGGCTGACCGACAAGGATATACTGTGCAATATTATTTGTTGTTGTCAATCCCGGAAAATCACTCAACGGGATATCATAGCTAATCCAACTGCTTTGGCTTGGGCCTGCAAAATCAACCTGATGTTCAACATCATCTCCACCTCCAAAGGCACCATCTCCACCAAAATCAACAAGTTTTATTGCAAAAAATGTAAAATCTTTGGACCAAACATCCATATGAAAATGAGTCATACTAGAAGCATCAACAGTATTCGAAACTGTTTCAATCCCAACAAAATCTAAATTAGAGTACTTCTTTGTTGCGTCACCAGCTATTGATATATCTTCAAGATCAGCTGCTGACCAATCAGTCCTCCAAGTATCAACAGGCACATTAGAATACGCATCTGAGAATAATGAGATCACATTCGCCGCATCATCAATTGGTGTAGGAGCGGCCATTGTTGGTTCATCTCCTCCCACAGCTCCACCCCCTCTGTAGAAAAATATGTTATCTAAATATATAGTACCATTTCCATCAAATTTCATTTGGGTAACATCCGCTAAGTCAACATCAACAAAATCGGATAAAGGAATGTCCACACTCCCCCAGCCATTTGTAGGCACAGTCATACTATACGCCGTTTCTAATGGACCTGTGCTAATTAAAAAAGTATTCAATGAAGATGAATTATTTGTCCAATAATCTATATGCAAAAATTCCATCTCACTTACATCTTGACTATTTGCAAACTGAATTCCTTGATAGTTTAGGTTTTCATACTTGAGCGTAATATTACCTCCAATTTGTTCTTGTGTAACTACTGTTTCTTGACCCCAATCTGGATTAAAATCAATATCCTGTACATTTGAATAACTATCACTGAAAATAGATATTACATCTGATGCAGCTGATGTTGGGTTTGGTGCACCTGTTTGGGGCCCTGTTGGTCCTCCAGTATTGCCTCCATTATAAAAATATAGATTATCCATGAAAACATTTGATAGATCACCCGAAAGAACAATCTGAGCTAACTTTGTCTTTGTTGTCAATCCTGTGAAATTTGAAAGCGGAATATCTAGACTTATCCATGTTTCTGTTTGTAATGTCGGACTAGTAAATGATAACTCATGAGATGAATTATCTCCACCATCAAATGATCCATCAGGCCCTAAATCTACCAATAACACTTTAAATGAATTTGGTAATGCTGTTGCATCAGGAGTCCAGATATCTAAATGTAGATGTGTCATATTTGATACATTGAGTGTTGGTGCAGTAAATTGAATTCCTACAAAATTTAACATCGTATATCTTAGAATATCATCCCCATCCACTTGAACCTCTTCAGAAATTGTTGTAGAAAACTCCCAATATCCATTATAAAAGTCTACTGTCTCATTCTGATATGAATTACTATATATTGAGATTACATCCGATGCATCTTCTTCTGGAGTAGGTGCTGCCGATAAAGGAATAACAGGATCACCCGTAGACACTACCGTTAATGTTCCTTCTGCAGGTGTATCTCCTAGAGTCGCTGTTATTGTTGTTGTCCCAGCATCCAATACATTCACAACTCCCTGATCATCTACACTTGCAACTGCAGGATTAGAAGATTCATATGTGAAGTAAGCAGACGAAGTATTTACAGTTTGATTTATTCCATTTGGAAGATTAAAAATAGCCACTCCATCAACATCATACTTAGCTCCTGTTTCCGCTTGCACTGTGATATCTTGACCATCAAAAATACTTGCAGTTCCTTGAGCTACTGTCCCTAAGTTTTCAAACTTCACTTCATCAAACCAAAGCGTATATCCTTTTTCATCTTCAGGTCCTTCAGAATAATAGAACAATCCGCGTTCATCTGTCAATTTTGACGCATCAGGTAAAGGGATATAGTATTTTCTCCAGTTCGTGTTTAGAGAAACTCCTGTGATTGTTGCTTCAAATATGTTATCACCTAAGTCAAGACCAAGACCAACAACATCAAGTGTTGCCGATTTACTTGCTTTTGCCCAAAAAGTCAAAACATTGTATCCAGATAAGTCTCTCCCAGCATCCGTATAATATGCTCCTCCAGCATATGCTCCTTTAGGATCACCAAAGTCTGGAACAGCAATTTTCATTGATGATGTACCTTTATATTTAACATCTGTATCAACATCAAAGGCTGTAACATCTGAACCTCCAAATGCTGCATAATTCAATCCTCCACTAAAACCATCGATAAAAACTTCTGGAGTTGTAGAGTTTGTTGCTAAACCCAACCCATCTACGTCTCTTTCACAACTCGTAAAGCATGCAACAAACGCAAACAATAGAAGGATAATTTGATAATTATTTTTAATCATAATCTTTATATTTCTTTGAAGGATTTATTTAAAAATATTAAGTCTTACATACGTTCTTATTTCCCACTCATTTCCATTGTCATATCCTGGTGCAGTAGGATCCGGAACCAATTCTCCAGCTGGAGATATTACTTGTGTAGGGTTGTAGCGAGGAGAATACTGATCAAGCGTTCTATATAACCCTTGGATTCCGATATTCGTACTTGGCAAGTTTAGCCATGAAGGGCTCCCAAGATGTACTGAAACATCAGCCATTAATTGTTGTGGATATGTGAGGTTAAAATCTCTATGATAATCATATGGTCCCCAATCATTAACTTTGAAACCAACCATATATTTCATACTCTTATGTATAGCTCTGACATCAACTCCTAAACGTTCAATCTCTCTCTGATCACTACCATTAGCTTGAGCAGTTCCTCCATATATGTTTGCTACTATTCCTAAATCAGGATTAAGTTTTGACACGATTCTTGCGTGAGCTTCCCATAAGTCAGTGGCAGGAGCTGCACCAGGAAATGCAAAAAATGTTCTTCCATCCGGAAAAATACCAATAGCCGCATCTTGTGTAGTAGGTAGATGTCTAAATACAAACCCAGCGCTCATAGCAAATTTTGCATCTTCAGCTCTGTCATTATCCCACTCATACATCCACGTCCCTGGAGTTGGATCAAAAGTGAATAGGATTTCTCCCGCTACAGTTTCTCTATTTGCTCTCACAGAAAATGGATCAGTAAGAATATTTCTCGGTCGACCTGGAGCAGAGACTTCTCCTGGTATTGGACCTTCTACTGGTCTTTGCCACATAAAGTTTGGTGCAATTTGAAGCTTACCCATGCTATAAGTAAATCCACTCAATACATTATATTGATTTCCACTGCCGCTATCTTTTAACCTCCAACCAGTGTAAGTTTTCGTAAGGTCCGCACCTCCATTTGCCACTAGGCCTTGAGCTGCAGCCGAAGCATACCAATTAACTTTACCTTGAGCATATGTCAATTTTACTTTACCTCCCCATGTATCATCCGAATTGATTTCATCTTTGTAAGTAGTATAATTTCCGGGTTCACCATCTACGATTTGGAATTCTCTACCTTGGAGTGGTTGTCCGCCCCAAATACCACCAATTTCAAATCCTAGCTTACCAAATTCTCTCTTTAAATATAAAGTTGCTCTTCTTGTTTTAGGCTGTCTCTTATACACATCTCCGAGCCCACGAGACAGGCA
>CAJXUU010000389.1 GCA_913061325.1 uncultured Saprospirales bacterium
CATTCTTCTGCTTGCTCTTTTTCCCTTCTTCTGCGTTAAAAAGCCTCGCCTATGCGCTGCATTGGCTACGTTTTTTGCCTTGGAGAATGAAAAAATATCAGCACATTAAAACGCACTTTATTAATGTATCATTCCTAAGATCATAAGATCAATTACAACGGTAGCCATGTATATGCAGATATATCTGAATAATAATCGTTTCTACATGGATAACTAATATTGAATATGAATTTGTCTAAGTAATTGAATTTCAGAGGAGTGGGATTGAACACATATCAGGAATATCTGGAAGTTTATCTGAAATTCCAGGTATTACCAAGTTGTAAGCCATTAAAAAAAAGCAGTAATTAAATTGAAAAATGGAATATTCCGAAGTAAATAGATTATCTCGACTAACAGCAATTTTAGTTAAATTTCAGACAAAGAGAATTATTACAGCTTCTGAATTATCCCAAAAATTTCAAGTTAGTAAAAGGACAATTTACCGAGATGTAAAAGCATTGGAGAAAGCAGGCGTCCCTATTTTAACCGAAGAAGGTAAAGGTTATACACTAATGGAAGGTTATAAAATACCACCAGTAATGTTTACTGAAAACCAAGCAAATGCCTTAATACTTGCAGAACAGTTGGTATTGCAAAGCAAGGATGCCTCATTTGTAAAAGATTATTCGGAGGCAATTGATAAAATAAAATCAATTCTAAGATATAGTATCATAGACAAAGCAAATTTACTTGCAGATAGAACGCAATACAACCAAGTCCTACATAAAGAACGGAGTAGTAACAATTTATCGGATTTGCAAAATGCATTGACCAATTACAACCTTGTTAAAATTGAATATATCAATAAAGAAAACTCTGTAACAATTAGATTGATAGAACCATTTGCGATATTAAATTCCGAGAATTGGTATTTAGTTGCATGGTGCAGATTGCGTAATGAGTTTCGGTTTTTTAGACCAGACAGGATTCAAAAAATGGAAGTTCTAACAGAGAAATTTGAACCTCACAATATGACTTTACAAGAGTATTTTGACAAATATCATTAATTCTTTTTAACCCTTGCCATAAGGCTGTCACTTGCCCTATATAAGTTTGCAATAATTAATAGTTAAAACAAACAAAAATGACAAATAATAAGTTTAATTCAATGGAATTCCCAAAGCCAACTATGGTTTCTGTCAATGGAATAGAGTTGGAAGTCTTTGAAGCAGGTCAACAAAATAAAGGTAAACCAATTGTACTCTGTCACGGTTTTCCAGAACATGCGTTTTCTTGGCGTCATCAAATACCAGCTCTTGTTACAGCTGGGTACCATGTTATTGTGCCAAATCAACGAGGTTACGGTAACTCATCTCGTCCAACCGAAGTGACAGATTATGATATTGAACATATGACAGGAGATCTTGTAGCACTTTTAGACTACTACGGATATAAAGATGCCACTTTTATAGGACATGATTGGGGGGCAAATATTGTATGGAACCTTACATTATTGCATCCGGAGCGGGTAAATAAAGTGATAAACTTGGCTTTGCCTTATCAAGAGCGCGGAGAAAAACCTTGGATTGAATTTATGGAAGAAATATTTGGTGGAGACTTCTATTTTGTTCATTTCAATAGACAACAAGGAGTAGCAGATGCGATAATGGATAAAAACGCATCTCAGTTCCTTCGTAACATATTCCGCAAAAATGTTCCTCTCGCACCACCTGAGCCAGGAATGTTGATGATTAATCTTGCAAGAGCAGAAGAACCATTAGGAGAAGCTGTAATGAGCGATAGTGAACTTGCTGTTTTTGTCTCTGCTTTTGAAGCATCAGGGTTTACAGGAGCGATTAATTGGTATAGAAATTTGGACCGCAACTGGCACTTAATATCAGACGTAAACCCAATTATACAACAGCCAACACTTATGATTTATGGAAATCTTGATATGATTCCAAAATCTGAAAGATTACCAGAATTGGTTCCTAATGTGGACGTGGTCAGTTTAGATTGTGGTCATTGGATTCCGCAAGAAAAACCAGAGGAAACAAACCAGACAATTTTAAAATGGTTAGAACATCAAAATGGATAAAAAGGATATAGAAACATACTATCCTAACAGCCGAACAGATTGGCGAAAATGGTTGAAAAAAAATCATCATTTAAAACAGTCTGTTTGGCTTGTTTATTATAGGGTATCTACTAAGATTCCTTCTCTTAGTTGGAGTGAAGCAGTAGATGAAGCACTTTGCTTTGGGTGGATAGATAGTACTAAAAGAACTATTGACAATGAAAGGTATATGCAATATTTCAGTAAGAGAAAGCCAAAAAGTAATTGGTCAAAAATAAACAAAGAAAAAGTAGGTCAGCTCATCGAGAACAACTTAATGACAAAAGCGGGTATTGAGAGTATAGAAATAGCTAAAGATAATGGTTCGTGGATACTATTGGATGATGTTGAGAATTTGGTCGTACCTGATGATTTAAAAATTGCATTGAGTAAAAATAATAATTCAAAGGTTTTCTTTGAAAGTCAATCAAAATCTAATAAGAAAATATTATTACATTGGATAGTGAGTGCCAAAAGAATTGAAACAAGAAATAAGAGAATTGGAGAAATAGCAAGGTCTGCTGCAATAAATAAGAGACCAGAGCAATTTAAATAGAAAACGGCTTACAACAATATATGATGATGGAATATCCCCTGCGGTCATACTCCACATATAAATATCCATCGTTAATCTGCTGCTGAGAAAGATTGAGATAACAAATCTTTGATAGATAGAAACTAATCACATGAACCCACTAGTGGAAATGATATTTATGAGTGAGATTGTACTCCAGTCTAAAATTGCACATAGTGCAGCAGACCGATTGAAAGCAGCTTATGAGAGTTCCGACCGTATCGAAGCCTGGAGTTCAATTCAATCTATACTAATTGCTGCAGGAAACGTTTCTAAGATTCTCTGGCCTTCAAACAAGAAAAAATATAAACGAGGAGAAAAGTTGCGTGGTTTACTAAAAATAGAGGAGAGTAATATTCTATCTGATCGCACTTTTCGCAATCACTTCGAACACTACGATGAACGAATAGAAGATTTGTTTGAAAAGCAATCTGTTGGATCCTACAGGGACTTAGCTCTGTCTCTTATACACATCTCCGAGCCCACGAGACCTAGAAGCGAAAATCGAGCTTATAATCCTGTTAAAAACATATTGATTTTTCGAGATGAAACAATTGATATTGGAGCGGTATTGAAAGCACTCGAGGAGATTCAATTGAAGTGCCGACCATATACTATGATGTAAATGGTGGCAGTAGATTGAAAGCGACAGTCTGTCACTTTCTAATATGACTGGCAGATTGTAATTTGTTTTTTATGTTTGTCTTCCTATTTCTCTTTAATTATTTACCTTTAAGCAGATTACAGTTAAGATCGTAATTGATATAGCTATTGGCTGGCTTTCGCAGAAAATAGACAACAGCCGCTTTTATTCAAATAACACCCGTTTAAACAAGGATGAAATTTCATTCTGATTTTGGGAGTAAGTGATTGTTTATCAGTGTATTTATTTTAATTGTGGAATCTAATATCAAAAGAAAATAATTTATGAACGATAATTTCTTGCAGTCAACTCTAAAATCTGGTCTATTTGATATTGGAGATAGTGACGAAAGGCTAAAATGGCTTCAACAATCTGTTACAGCCCTAGTGAAGTATTTACAAAAGAATTACTCCCTATTACCAAGTTATTGTTTGGTGGCACTTGACCCAAACATTTCGGACAAAGAACCAATTCTAAATGATGTTGAAGAAATTGTAACTAAATATTGGACGGCACTTAGAGGTAAATATCCAGATATGCCTAGGAATATTCACAGAGGTGTTATTCTTAATGCCTTAAAGCAATTAGGGAGTGAAGATCCTGTTGCTGCAAGAATTATATACTTAACATCTACAAATTTCTATCCCTATACAAAACTTGGCATGGAAAAGGATATTGTCCATACTCTCTTAACTGAATTAGGAGAAATATCAGAAAACCATGCAGTTGAAGAATGGTCATTAATTGAGGAAGAGCCTAAATTGAAATTGGGTGCGTTAAAAGTTAGTAATCTAGAACTTGGAAAGATTGAGATAGATGATGAAATTGTTCGCAATAAGTTAACTGAAGCATTATCCAATTCACCTAGCGGACATGGTCCTCAACATGGTCTTCATCAAGCTAATTATAAAGAACACTTTAAAGAAAAGACAATCGAGGCCATAACACAATCTTTTAATTCAGCATTTAATGACTTAAATAAGGCTCTTAATCCTTCAGCTATTGAAGTTCCGATAAACAAATTCTTCACTTCATTTAAAAAGTCCTTAGATGAGAGCTTAAAAACCTCATTTGCTTCTATTCTAGCTGTTGAACGCAGAAGTAAGTTACTATGGTGGAAGGAGACGCTTTATTCTCCATCACTCAGGAAAAGCTCTGTCTCTTATACACATCTCCGAG
>CAJXUU010000390.1 GCA_913061325.1 uncultured Saprospirales bacterium
ATCTACACTATCCTCTTCGTCGGCAGCGTCAGATGTGTATAAGAGACAGTTGCTTTATTTACTGCTGCACTCTGAAACAACTCTCCAACAGCATAGAATAACATTACTGCTACGCCTTCAGGATATTCTCCAATTACGAATGCACCTATTGTTGCAATAGACATTAAGAAAAACTCTGTAAAAACATCTCCTTTTTTAATGCTTTCCCAACCTTCCTTTACAACAGGAAGCCCAACTGGCAAATAAGCAATGCCATACCAAATAATGCGTAACCAATCTTTAAAAAAAGCAACATCAAAATAGTCTAATGCTATTCCAATAATTAGCATTGTAAAACTTATGATTGCAGGCAAATAGATTTTGAAATTATTGGATTTACCACTATGGTTGTGACCGTCATCGTGACTATGTTCTGTTCCTGAATTTGGCTTTAAGTCTTTTAAATTAAGTTTCTTTTTTTTCATAATAAAATTTATAACACCCAAAGATGCTATTTTATTAAGTGCAATGGAAGTGCATTATTTGCTACTATCCTTAGTGTTTTCATGAAACTTGCTAGCGTTGGTAAAGACCTATCCTTTTACAGTATAGGTACTGCATTGCTGATATGAATTACTAATGTTTATGGTTTTTGACGGGATTAACTTGCACAACAACTCAATTTAGAAACATCCTTACCAAAAGTAATGGCTGCCAGTTTAACAGCTTCTCCCAAAGTCAAGTATGGATAAAAACTTTCAGCCAAATCTTTTACTGTAATTCCAAATTTAATAGCCATACTTAATTGTTGGATGAGTTCACCACCTTCTGGTGCTATTACTCTTGCTCCAATTAATTTATCCGTTTCCGTATTACGAATCAACTTTATAAATCCTCTGGTATCTTGTGCAGCTAAAGCTCTTGGTACATGTGTTAGATCTAATTTTGATACTTCAAAAGGAATGCCTCTTGATTCAGCTTCAATTTCATCCATACCTGCTCCCGCAATTTGAGGGTCTGTAAATACTACCCAAGGTAATGATGCATAATCTACACTTTGTTTTGATAATGAAAATGCATTATTAACGGCTGTACTGCCTTCGGTTGCTGCTGTATACACAAATGGCGGTGTATTAGTGACATCACCAGCTGCATAAATATTGGAAATATTAGTTTCCATTTTTTCATTAACCACAATATGCCCTCTTTCTGATAATTTTAGGTCTATTTTTTTTAGACCTAATTTAGACGTGTTTGGCGTGGTTCCTGTAGCAACAACAATATGTCCTTTTTCAACAATTTGTGTTGTAGAACCATCAGGACAGTTACAATGAATAATAGTATTGTTGCCCTCTTTTTCAAATTTAAAGGCTCTAAAATTTGGAAGAATTTCAATGCCTTCACTTTTCATTTGTTCAACTAAAACACCAGTAATGTCTTCGGTTTGACTTCGTAAAGGTCTATCTGTAAATTCAATGATGCGCACTTTTACACCTAAACGATTATAGGCCATTGCTATTTCCAACCCTATGTAACCTGCGCCCATAATGGTTAGGCTTTCTGGTTTTTCTTCTAAATCGAACAAAGACACATTAGTTAAATACCCAACTTCATTTAATCCTTCGATATTAGGTATGTTGGTGGTTGCTCCCGTGGCTATTATAATATTGGTTGCAGTGAACTTGTCTTTTCCATCTACAAGAATGGTTTTAGTATCCACAAACTCTGCCCATCCCTTGAGCATGGTCAAGCCTTTAAAATCACTGACCACATCCATATATTTTTGTTGTTGTAATGCAGCAACTAAAGCTTTTTTATCCTTGATAACTTGTGCGAAATCAATGTCAACGCCTTTTGGTTTTATTCCTGCAAAATTAGAATGTGTAGCGTGGTAAGCTGTTTCGGCAGCTCGAATTAGATTTTTAGAAGGTACACAACCTACATTAACACAAGTGCCACCAAAATCTAAACCACCATTTACCATAAGCGTGGTAAGCCCTAAACTTTCGGCCTTTATGGCTGCGGAAAATGCCGCAGAACCACCACCAATAACAATTAAATCGAATTGATTTTTTCCTTTGTTGGACGCTTTATCTGTCGTGCTATCCGAAATTGAATCACAACAATCCTCTTTTTCATTGCCTTTAACAACCGTATACTTACCAATGCTATTTACAGCGTTAATCAATTCCTCTTTATTCAACTTGGCAGTATCAAAAGTAAATTCTCCTTTACCAGTTTCGTGGTTCACAGAACTGATTAGAATACCATCTTTTTTATTGATATCCTTTTCGATATGTAATGAACAGCCACTACAGGTCATTCCTTCTATCTGTAATGAAACAGTTTCTGTTTTTTGAGATAACTCGTTTTTCTTTTTAAATAAATTCTTCATATTAAAAATGATTTGTTTTTATGTGGTGCTTAATAAATATAGGTTATTATTTTTAACAACATTTTAAGCCATTTTTATTCGATTCAAACAAATCTTCCAAGGTTAATATCTTGCCACTTGCATTGCTGTCAAGCCATTGTTTTGCGGTTTGTTCGCTTGCAAAAAAAGAAACGTGATTACAGAAGGAGCCTCTGATATTGCAAGAGTCCATTTTTTCAACCAAAGAGAGAAATATTGGATACGGATTAGATGATACCAAATGATCACAGTCAATATTCAACTCAATTAAAGAATTGTCAATTGGGTCATGAGATATAATTTGGGACGAAACATCCAGCCATTCGGTAAACAATATAGCGTCTAATGCACACCAAGTATAAAGTGTTTTGCCTTGCACTATAAACTTGTGGTTAGTAGGTGTGATCGACAAACCAGAAAAGGCTGTAATTTGGTTATTTTCATTTAGCTCTCCTAATAATTCCAACAGTGAATCAGCTTTCTCTTTAGTTGCATCGATAAGTGCATAAAATGTTGTTTTTGGCAGTGGATTGCCTTTAAGTAATTCCCTTTGGACATTCACGATAAAATTATTATCATCAAGTTGAATTTCAGATAACATGGTGTTTAATTGTTTGCCCAAATATTGCTTTGCTGTTTTCATTTTGTATATAATTTAGATTATGTTTATTTCATTTTCCGCACGAAGAAAATGCTGATCATTTTAACAAGTCGTACCTTGTCTGTTCTTTAAACTTAATGCCTTCAAATCGAAATAAGTAATACCAATATCACCGATGTCTTCTAAATTGAAAATGTCGTTGACCAATTCCGTATGGTTATCAAGATGAGTGCCTATAAGTGGAAATTGATTGCTAAAATTTTCCGTGAAAAGTATGTACTCATTTGAGCTAATTTTGTTTTTAAGAAGCCGATGTGCTATTATTAAATCTTTACCAAAGAGTTTACAATAGTCTTTTACCATTACAGAGCCAAGTTGTCCAAAATGAAGCACAAATTTTAGTGAAAGGTTATATAGATTTTGGCAAGACTCACACATACATTTCGATCGTTTAAATTCATCTATTCTTTGATGAAATTTGTCGAACATCAATTGACATTGACTAATTATTTCCGCTGCGGAAAATGGAAAATCATAACTGTAAAATAATATAGCATCACCTTCAATTTCAGAAATTTTAAATTTCAGGGAATTGTTTTCCAATATAGCTTCCAACAGCAGAGCTATTTTATCCTGGGTATGTTCTATATTACACGAAGCAACATACTTTGTGAATCCGCTGATGTCCGGAATAAGAATTAGAGATTGTTTACTTGTGTGACAAACTTCCATTTTAATACACTAATTTTAAATTAAGTTCTGCTATAGCATTCTATCTAAATCCTTAACGATTATCGTTTTTGGTTTCAAACCCTATTTTTTTTTTTAATTTTATAACTAATTTTTCTTTAGGTTTAAGAAACTCTTCAATAATTTTCTTACAGTCACTGATAGGCTTTCCAATTAGTTTGTCTATCAGTTCCTGTGGCGGATTTTGCAATTCACAATCGCCAATCTCTATACAACAATCCAAGTGGTCCGGATTGAACAATTCCTTCTTTGAATGTTTCATACAAATAATTATTTTATTTAAATACTTAAATATATTTTGAAAAAAATTTGTGCTCCATATACACAAATTTTTTATTGATTAGTCTATTAACAATTTCATTGTTGATAGACTAACTTTTAGGTTTCATCAAACTCGCTGTATATGGTGTTTCATTAATCGCCTTAATAATGGCTTCTACTGTAGTTAACTTGGGATTGAAAGTCACAACCGCTCTATCCTCTTTATACTCGACCAACGGTTCTATAACTCCCTCTACTTTTTCTAAAGCCTTCATTACATGGTTTGAACAAGACATACAAGTCATGCCTGTAACTTTTAAAGTAACTGTTTTAGTTTCTTGCATATTGATATTGGCTTTCTCTACCTTTTTGTCATTTTTCGGCAAACAACACGATTGTGCTTGTGCTGTCTCTTATACACATCTGACGCTGCCGACGAAGAGGATA
>CAJXUU010000391.1 GCA_913061325.1 uncultured Saprospirales bacterium
TCTACACTATCCTCTTCGTCGGCAGCGTCAGATGTGTATAAGAGACAGCGTTTATTGGATTTGTCAGTTTCTTAATTCTTCTTAATTTATCAACACCATTAACAATTTCATATTCATACTTATTTCCATCCCAAAAATTTGATTTATTTAAACTTTCCCTATTTCGGATTTCTGAAATTAGAAATCCTTTTTCATTATATTCATAATTAGTCGAATAGGTTAAGTCCTTTGATTCGTCCATAATTGAAATTAATTTGCCGTCTTCCCAGTTGATTATATGTTCACGAAAATCAATATCGTCTTCTCTTTGATATTCTAATCGATAAAAAACAATTAACTAGTTGGTGTATTTAATGATCATTTTAAATGGGCTTCCAGCTTTTTTTTAACTCTCCAGTCCATCTATCATAAAAATAATTTTCAATTATATGGACGTTTTGGGCGACTTCAAGTCTGTTAAAAATCCAATCATAATATTTTGAGTATTTTATCATTTTTTCTAATTGGCTATAACGGTTTGTGTACGAGCAGTAGCGGATTTATATATACTCACTTTGAAAGTAACAAAATACTTAATTAAAACATAAAACGGCTTGAGATTTCTCCCAAACCGCTATTGCTTATGCATATAGTTAGCTACCCTTTATATTCCCATTTGATTTTTCATCATGGAAAAGAACTCATCATCTGTCATGTTTTTTCTATTGTCAAGTAAAAAAATGATGACCACGTATTGGACGTCTCTCAAGCCAATAAGAGCCTACACATTTCGCAAGTACAATTAGGCAATGGAATGCGCATATATAAGTGCGTGGTGCTAGTGCGATGAGATACCAGGACACCGCAATGATAGACTGTATGTGATCCTGCCAACGAATCCTTGTCAATTATTTATTGTACTTTACTCACAATTCTAATCTCGTGGCACTGTGAAGACAGAAAGCACCAATACCACCCTTACTTTAAAATCAAAACCTATGAAAAAATACGTCAGCCTCATTGCCATTTTATTATTCTTGATTCCTAATGAAATGATTGGCCAGGATCCTGAAGGAAAGAAAGCTGATGTTGCCATTGTATTACGAGGTTTTGATAACTCATGCTTCTTTTGTGACGCCGAGTCCTATGATCCGCATGCTAGAGAATTCATGAAGTATTTGAGCAATTTAAGCTTTGGGCAGGTCAGCACTTATGTGATCTTGGAAGGGGGCATCGATGAACGATCACCTATTTATCTTCAGAGTCTTCGAGACATTGATGTCTTTCAAGAAGCACTGAATGGCTGGACAGGTCCCGAGTGGCAATGGGTGCTTAATTTTACTGACTTTTGGTTGGTCGTGCCGGAAGAATACCGACCGGTTATAGAAGATGCCATCTCCTGGATGGAGGAAAACCAGCTGGATTTTCAGTCATGGGGAAATAGCTCAGCACCAGGCTCAGAACACTACTGGCTATTGCAGACAAATGTTCAGCGTATGGGCTCTTCAGCAGCAGCAGATTATTTATTTGAAATGAAGATGCCAGTCGGCTATTCGCCTAAGGATTATGATATTACCCTCATTATTCTGCATTCGGAAGGCCAAAACCAGATTGCTGGTGGTGGAGCGGCTAGTTCGCTACCTTTCTTCGGCGTTCAGGATTCAGAAGGTGTAGCCTATACTGATTATGATCCGGTCGCCTATGTGGGCGCCACGCCTCATATCTCGCCAATGTATAGCACCTCCGTCCATGAGGCAATCCATTGCTATGGGATGGGCACGCATGATAAGGATCCAAATGAGTTGACGAATTATGGCAGCTATTCAATCATGTTAAATGGGGCATTAAAAACCCTCAATACTTTACCTGCATGGGACAGATATTATTGGACAAAATGGTTGTCACAAGAAACCATAACCACTGATTCTTTGGAGGTTCAGGACCTGTTTGGAAAAACAGAAGCTGGCGATGAGATGCATAAATACATTTTGGAGGTGATACCAGGTGATGAGCTTGGAAGAGGTGGAACTTACAGGGAACTTTTCAAAGGGGAATGGTATACTTATGAAATTGATGCTGGAGGAACATTGAGTTTTATTTCCGAAATAAACCATGAGCATATCGGACCAGAAAACTACATCTTGGCTGTACCTGAGACCATAACAGAAGACACGAAAGAAGTCTTTAGAGCTTATAGCTCTGGTTGGAATCCACTAAATTACGAATGGATAAAAGATGGCGTATTGATTCAAAATAGTGATGCCAATGAGTTGCTCATCGATCCGGTCAGTATGGAAGACGAAGGATGGTATGAAGTCACTATTTCAAATGGATTTGGCGAATTGCAAACGGATGCCATTTATGTAACGGTCGCTTGTGCCAAACCGGAAGCACCTGTCATTACGCTAAATGATGAAGGCTATCTGGTTTCAAGTACAGGAATCAATACCTGGTTTTTGGATGGGGTAGAAATCGCTACAGATGTACAAATGATCATGCCAGAGTTAGAAGGGGTGTATACGGTCATTACCACGGAAATGGATTGCAGCAGCGATCCAAGTGAAGGGTATATTTTTGTCATCAGTGAGGTCATATCGCTAGAAGATAAGGAAGTGATAAAACTGTATCCGAATCCGTTTCAAGACCGCATTATTCTGGATTTCGAGCTTACTAAATCGCAACACCTGGAATTGGAAATTTATGATTTAAATGGCGCAAAGATTTACAGTAAGCAAGATCTGCATACAGAGCAGAGCATCGATCTTTCTCATTTGACTTTTGGTGTGTACCGGGCTCATCTTATCGTTCCCGGGTCTGGTTTGAGCTTTGCTATGATGCTGGTCAAAATGGAGTAGTTGCCAGATCAGTTTGCATTTGTGCTATGGCTGCTTTTTGCGTGTGATAGTACTCTTTGTTTTGTGAGTTCTTTTTTTAGCTTGCTTATAGCGGCTCAAGCATATAGAGCGGCTGACCGAATGGGAAGCTGATCTGATGATGCAGTGTTAGTGACTGTATTTCATCCATGTAATCTTGGTTGTACGTTTCTTCGTTTGGTAATCGCCATTTTTTTGAGAGACGTTTCCTTCTCAAAATTTTCTATTCATTGCCTTTTCAAATGCTGTTGTCTTAACTGACAATTTTCGTTTCCTTGGTTCAAACCTTGGTTGGACATAACGTCCAAGCATATCGAGAGTGGTGAGGTACGAGCCATTCTCTGATCATGCAATGTTATCATCGGTTACCTCTTCACTAGCTTCTTGGTTAGTATCTCATTGTTTGAATGTATTAATGTAACGATATAAACCCCTGACGGGTGATTAGAAATATCAATCCTAAAATTTGAATTTGGATTGTCTATCGAATAAATTTCCTTACCGCTAGAATTAACTATCGTAATCTTCTTAAAATTTAAGTTTTCACAGATAAAATCAAATATACCATTTGATGGATTTGGCGTTATCTTTATCTGACTTTGCTTATCTTCAAGAACACTTACATCCTCTCTGCACCCAGGTTCGTGGCATCCATCCTTATCAAGTTTTATAGCCGTGATTGTTTCTCTTTGTATCCCATTCTCGTCTAATATAAGCCCTTCCCCCACAATAAGTATGTTACCAGATGAAAGTGTTGCTGCTGCCATAGGATTGATGAAATCAAAATTATCCTTATACTCCCATTGTTGTTCCCCTTCTTCATTAATCTTTATAAGTGATGTTCCTCGTTTTAAGTCGCCTCCGGGAAACATAGGAGGATTTTCGAGAAAGGCATCACTTGGACCAACAAGGTCACCCACGACATAAAGTCCACCTCTGGTGTCAGGCCACATTTTACGAATGATATTATCTGCTCCAAGAACACTTGGCACATCCCTAAAAAGTGGATATAGATATTCTTGAGTCCATTCTAATTCAAGATCAGAGGATATATTTCTTACTATATGATGTGGCTCATTTTGTGTTAATTCTGGATTGTCGATATACCATGTAGATAAATAATATGAATCATTTATGCTATTGAGATTTTCTCCATATCCAGTGTCTTCCCAATGATCCAATATATTAAAATCAATATCATAAATTACTACTCTATTTGTACTACTAAATTTCGGAGTAGGTGCAAATGATTCAGAAAATAGATAAGATGCCACAAACTTATCATCCACTATAATGGCATCGCCAAGATTACTAAAAGCCGCTTTTTCGAAGAGTATTCGATGGCTGATAAATTCTCCTGATTTAGAAACTTCATCTACATAAATTTGATGTATTAGATCTACATCAACATCTATTTCGTAAGAAGATGTCTCTCCAAAAATAAAATACGACGTATCTGTTTCAATGTATTTTACATTGAACCTAGAAAATCTATTATCTGGTCTTAAGATCCATTGTTTATTAAGTTCATCGTCATATTTTACGACTGTCTCTTATACACATCTCCGAGCCCACGAGACAGGCAGAAATCTCG
>CAJXUU010000392.1 GCA_913061325.1 uncultured Saprospirales bacterium
ATCTACACTATCCTCTTCGTCGGCAGCGTCAGATGTGTATAAGAGACAGGTGATGTCCTTCACCAACTAACTCAACTCTTCTTTCATGATAAATAGCATCGGTTAGTGCTTGTCCACTTGAAGCAATATTATTGCTAGAGTTTCCAAATGCTCTTATTCTAACCATATTTAAATATGTTCTTGCTTTACCATCATTTGGAGTTGTCATTCTATTAAAAGCTTCTGCTGCCATTAATAAAACATCTGCATATCTAATGGCTCTGTAGTTGTTTGGATTTGTTAAGTTTAAATCACCTGCTGCATTTACACTTCTTTTTCTTGGAATGTATTTTCTATTGAAGAATCCAGTATGCTCAAAACCAGTAGTATAAGATGCTCCTGTAGAAGTTGCCCATGCATCAATATCTAATATTGCAACATCTTTACGATTGTCACCAGCTTCAAATTGATCAACCATTTCTTGAGTTGGAACATTAAAGCTAAATCCAGAAGTGAATAAATCTCCTTGATACCCTCTAACTCCTTGATAACCAACAGCCACATTACCTTCACTACATTGCAAGCATGTAAAACCTGCTCCCTCTACATCTGTGTATTGAACTTCAAAAACTGATCCTGAACCATTTTCTCCAGAAAATTCAAATATTTTATTATAGTCATTTTCTAAAACGTATGGTCCATTTTGAATAACATTTTCTAATACTACTGATGCTTCATCAAATTTGTTTTGGAATAAATATACTTTCCCTAGTAAAGCTTGTGCAGATCCTTTAGTTGCTCTACCAATTTGTACTGCTGTATATGATAAATTTGCAATTGCAAATTTTAAATCTTCTTCAATTAATTGATAAACTTCAGATTTTGGTGATCTAGCAATGGTCTTTTCATCTCCTAAAACAAATCTCCCTTCAGGTTTAATAGGAATATCTCCAAACCATTTAACCAATTCAAAATTATAATAAGCTCTTAAAAAACGTGCCTCAGCAATATAAATTGCTTTTCCAGAAAAATCTACTTTATCCTGAAATTCAATAATATAAGCTGCTCGATTAACACCTCCGTACATCCAGCTCCATAGGTTTTGAAGTTGATCATTAATGGGTGTATGGGTCATATCATCTATTTGTTGATACCCTGGTACATCTGTTGCACTTTCACCTCCGGCTAGTGTATTATTTGATGCAATTTCTCCCATTAACACATTAATAAAAGTAGACTGAAGTGGGTCATAAGCTCCAACTAAAGCGTTGTAATAATCTGATTCTGAATTAAAATATGATTCTGAATCTTCTGCATAAATTTTAGTGTCATCTAAATAATCATCAGAGCAAGCGTTTAAAACAAACAAGCTTGTTATAAAGATGATTCCTAATTTTATTTTTTGATTGTATTTTTTCATCTTCTTATTTTTTAAAATGTAACATTTAAACCTAAAATAAACTGTCTAGAAGAAGGATATGTACCATAATCAATACCAGCACCAATAGCTCCTCCATTCACTGTTGGGTCAAATCCTGTATATTTGGTTAGCGTAAATAGGTTGTTTATAGAAGTGTATACTCTTATCTTTGATAATCCTAATCCATTTGTATATTCTTCAGGAAAACTATACCCTATTTGAATGTTTTGAATACGTAAAAAAGAAGCATCCTCTACAAAGAAATCTGAAAACAATTTATTGTTTGTAGCATCATTCGTTAATCTAGGAATAGAATTACTTGTTCCTTCGCCAGTCCATCTACCTAAATAATAATTTGGTTTATTCACATTGGGTAAAAAACGTTCGAAGTTTCGAACCATCTCTTTACCTAGCTCAGCATATAAATAGGTTGAAAAATCCCAATTCATATATTTGGCATTAATATTGAAACCCATATAAAAATCAGCCTGTGGTTTTCCAATATTCGTTCTATCATTAAAATCAATGACTCCATCCTTATTAATATCTTTATATCTAATATCACCTGGAGATGTTACACTTGATCCTAGAGCAGCTTGAGATGGATGATTTGTAACTTCAAGTTGATTTTGAAAAATACCTTCTGTTACTAATCCATAAAAATAGCCTATCGGCTGACCTACTTCCATTCTAGATGGAGCTAAATTACCAATTCCGAAAGAGCCTCCTTCTACAAAAGCCCCTCCTAAAACATCTGTAACATTATTTTTAACATACGTAACATTATATGCTAAATTAATTGATGCATTCTCAGTATTTACTAGCTTATAGTTCAGCGCTAATTCAGCTCCTGTATTTTTTGAAGTTCCAGCGTTTACAGTTGGATTTGCTCCTCCAGGAGAACCAGAACCTAACAAACCAGAAACTGGAAAGTCTTGAATTAATAAATCTTTTCTTGTTTCCTCAAAATAATCAGCAACTATTGTAAGTCTATCCTCAAAAAAGTTAATGTCTAAACCAATATCTAATTTTTCGGCAGTTTCCCAAGTTGCTTGCGGATTTGGCAATCTTCCTTGTGCAACTCCATCTACTAAGTTTCCATCAAATACATAAGTCCCTTCTCCGTTTAATAAAGACCTGTATAGATTGTCACCAACTAAATTCCCTAAGGTTCCATAACTTGCTCTTAATTTCAAGAAACTAATTGTCTTGTTATCTTTTAAAAAGTTTTCATCTGATATTTTCCATCCCGTAGTTATTGACCAAAAGCTGTCAAATCTTTTGTCTTTTGCAAAAACCGAAGCTCCGTCTCTTCTTATTAAACCAGAAAATAGATACTTTCCTTTATAATCATATTGAGCTCTTCCAAAAAATGAAGTAAGCCTAATATCACCATTACCTGTATTAAAACTTCTTTGCTCACTTTGTCGATTTGTCAAACTAATATCAGCAAACGCATAAGAATTGTTTGGAACATCAAATCCAGTTGCATAAATTCCATCAAATAAATCGTTTTGAACACTTGTTCCTAAAGTAAATATGGTATTGTGGTTATCAGCAAATGTTCTTGAATAAGTTGCAAAAGTTTCCCAATTTACTCTTGTAGAAGTAGATTTGAATTGATAAACAGAACTTTGTGTTTTATTATAAACCTTACTTGCACCGTAGTCATAAATTGGTGTGAATGAACGTTGCTTTTCATTATAGATTTTATACCCTACTCTTGAAGTGATTGATAATCTATCATTTGGTTTGTAGTTTAAACTAAAGTTTCCTTCAATTCCGTTTCCTTTATTTTCTCCGAATGTATTTTTTAGTAATGATAAAGGATTTATGACCTCTATTCCTAAAAAATTATTTGTATCATCTTGATTTTGTCCAAATGTAGGAGCATAATTTAATCCATTAAATAAAAGTGATCCGTCAAAACCTTCTGAAGCACTTGTAAAATAATTTGAAATCAAAGAAAAATTTAATTTTTCAGAAATATCAACACCTAAATTAAGTTTGATATTATTTCTAATAAAATTTGATTTTTCTTTAGCGATAATTCCCTCTTGTTCAGTTCTTGATGCACTGATATAATATTTTATATTTTCACTTCCTCCAGATAAACTAATGTTTTGATTTGTCAATAGCGCATCATTAAATAATAAATCTTGCCAATTGGTTCCTAATCCTAATTGCTTAATATTAGAAAAAGGCAACACTTGTCCACTAGCTCCATACGCTTCATTTAATACCAATGCATATTCAGTTGCATTTAAATAATTTAATTTACGAGCAGTATTTTGTACAGAAGTATATATATCATACCTAACTGTTGGCGCCTTGTTCTTTTTACCAATTTTAGTCGTCACCAACAAAACACCATTCGCTCCTTTAATTCCATAAATAGCAGCTTGTGCATCTTTTAAAATTGTAATAGATTCAATGTCATTTGGATTGACACTATTTAAATCACCTTCATATCCATCTACTATTGTTAATGGTTGATTATTAGTATTTGAACTTACTCCTCTAATTAAGATATTAATCTTTGCTCCTGGAGCTCCAGAAGACAAATTTACTGCCACACCAGAAGTTGTTCCTTGTAATGCTGAAGTGGCATCAATTGGCTTTAAGATATCTAAGGTTTCTTCATTTACTAATGAAACAGAACCTGTAACATCTTTCCTTTTCTGTTTACCATAACCAACTATTACGACTTCTTCTAATTGTTGCGAATCTTCTTTCAGCGCAACATTTATTGTCGTTTCTTTTACTGTTACCTCTATAGTTTGATATCCAACAAAGCTATAAACAAGAACAGCTCCTGTTGAAACATTTGGTAATGAATAGTTCCCATCAAAGTCAGTTTGAGTTCCGACAGATGAATTCTTAATTACAATGTTTACTCCTGGTAAAGGATCTCCTGAAGATTCATCTGTTATTACTCCTTTCACAGTAATACTTTGTCCAAATGAATAAACCGTAAATAACAGGAGAATAATTAGTGAAATTAGTTTTCTCATAAAAACGGGTTTTTAATTTTTCATAAATTT
>CAJXUU010000393.1 GCA_913061325.1 uncultured Saprospirales bacterium
CCTCTTCGTCGGCAGCGTCAGATGTGTATAAGAGACAGATACATTGCAGATAGTAATATGCTATTATCTATTGCGGATCTTGTCATTGGTCCAGGTGTGTCAAGAGTAGATGAAATTGGAATTATCCCAGTTCTACTTAAAACACCTACGGTAGGTTTTAAACCGACTACAGAGTTTTGAGAAGATGGAGATAGAATAGATCCCGCAGTTTCAGTTCCGACTGCCCCTGCAGCATAATTAGCTGCCATAGAAGTGCCACTAGCTGCACTGGAACCACCAGTTTCGAATATCATTCTGCCATAAGGATTTAGAGATTGTCCTCCTATGGCGCTATAGCCAAGTGGACATCCGTCACAGAAGTAGTATGCCCATTCACTCAGATTTACTTTGCCTAAAATAATGGCTCCTTTTGATTTTAAATTTTTAACTATCGTTGCATCTTTTACAATGTTATTTGAAAGAGCAATTGCACCTGCAGTTGTAGGTGCACCTTCAGCATTTATATTATCTTTTAATAATATCGGCATGCCATAAATAGGATGATTTGATTCTTTCAATCTATCTTTTTCTTTTGCTTGAGTTACAGCATCTGGTATGATAGATATGATAGAATTCAATGTTGTTGAAGGCTTACTTTCGTACTTGTAGATTCGATATAGATACCATTTTGACAATGTTTCATAGGTGAGTAAGCCGTTTGTGATGTGATTTTGGATTGTTGGGATGTCTTTGTTATAAATTAATGAATACGCTGATTGATAATCATCTTCAGAGAATCCTTCAAGTTGAGTAATCAGAATGGACCATTTGTCTGAGCCATTTATAAATTTGGAACTCAATACTTTATACCTCATTCTAGGGTTATCGTGAGTTTGAGATTTATTTAAAATTTCGATTTCTCGTAAAGAGCTTAAATCATGAGTATTATCTAAAAGTTTTTTAGACGAGTTGTTATTACAGCTATTGAGTAAGAAAAATGTGAATATGCAGAGTGAAACTCCTATTGCGAATATGTTTTTGCCAAGTGTTTTCATAAAATAAAAGTCTGCTCTTGTAATTAATAATATGTTAGAAAGTGTAATTTATTACATCATAAATAGTTGTATATCAGGCATGAAAGTCTTTTTATTAGGGGTTAGAAAACGTAATGTAATAATTTATTTTGTAATTTTATCGATTTACTATGTTTTAGCTTTGTGTAAGAAATACAAAAAGTACATCATGGCTACAGATAAAATACAAATTTTCGATACCACACTAAGAGATGGCGAGCAAGTTCCTGGCTGTAAACTAAACCAAGATCAAAAGATCGTAATTGCAAAGCAGCTTGACGCTCTTGGTGTGGATGTTATTGAGGCAGGCTTTCCAATCTCGAGTCCTGGTGATTTTGCTGCGGTAGATGCGATATCTAGAGTGGTCAAAGATGCAATAGTATGTGGACTGTCGAGATCTGTAGAAAAGGATATCAAGTGTGCAGCAGAAGCACTCAAGCACGCCAAACGACCAAGAATCCATACTGGAATAGGCACCTCTGAAATGCATATCAAATACAAATTCAATACAACAAGAGAAGAAATAATAAAACGAGCAGTTGCTGCAGTGAAATATGCAAAAACTTTTGTCGAAGATGTAGAATTTTATGCAGAAGATGCAGGAAGAACTGATAACGAATTCTTAGCAAGAGTATGTTCTGCAGCTGTTGCTGCTGGAGCAACAGTCCTAAATATTCCTGATACCACAGGTTATTGTATGCCGTTCGAGTATCGTGAGAAGATAGCCTACTTGAAAGAAAATGTTGTAGGTGTTCATAAGGCGACTTTATCAACACATTGTCACAACGACCTGGGTCTCGCAACTGCAAATGCAATCGCAGGTGTAGAAGGAGGAGCAAGACAAATAGAATGTACCATCAATGGAATAGGTGAAAGAGCTGGAAATACGGCTCTCGAAGAAGTAGTTATGATTCTAAATCATAGAATGGGAAGTGAATTTCATACCGATATAGACACAACACAGCTCAATAGAATGAGTCGTGCAGTTAGTGAGATGATGAGTATGCCTGTACAACCAAACAAAGCAATAGTAGGTGACAATGCATTTGCCCATAGTTCTGGAATTCACCAAGACGGAGTAATCAAAAACAGAGAAAATTATGAAATTATAGATCCTAGAATGGTAGGAGTAGATCATTCTTCGATTGTATTAACAGCTAGGAGTGGAAGAGCGGCATTGGCATATAGAGCAAAGGAAGTAGGATACAATCTATTCAAAAATGAATTGGATGTAGCGTATGTAAGGTTCATCGAGTTAGCGGATCAGAAGAAGCAGGTTAATGATGGGGATTTGACGAAGATGCTGAAAGGTATGTTTGTTTAAGCTCGTACCTCGCTGTTCATTCGAAATACGCTGCGCTGTTTCTGTTTAGGGTCGTGCCTCGTTGTTTAAGGATTGGAGAAGTTCTGTTATGATTAGCATTTCTTAAAAGCATAATGAATAAATAACGCTCCGCGAAGCGAGAGCTCTAAACAACATAAACTGCGAAGCGTAGCAAGCATATAAACAACAAAAATGACATTATTCGACAAAATATGGGATCAACACATAATCACTGAAATAAAAGGTGGTCGTCAAGTCCTATATATTGATCAACATTATATACATGAGGTGACGAGTCCACAGGCATTTGCGGGGCTAGAAAAGAGAAACATTACTTTACGAAGAAAGGACAAGATCATCGCGACAGCGGATCACAATATCCCAACTAAAAATCAGCACTTGCCGATCTCCGAACCTCTATCAAGGAAACAAGTAGACACCCTGATGCAAAACTGTGAGAAGTTTGACGTCACTTGCTATGGATTAGGGCATAAGAAACAAGGCATAGTTCATGTGATCGGTCCTGAGTTAGGGATAACAAAACCGGGTATGACCATAGTGTGTGGCGATAGTCACACAAGTACACATGGAGCATTTGGGTGTATTGCTTTTGGAATAGGAACGTCTCAAGTAGAGCAAGTAATGGCGACTCAAAGCCTAATTTTGAATAAGCCTAAAACCATGCGGATTACTGTAAATGGTGAGCTTCAACGCGGAGTAAGTTCTAAGGATATTGTACTTTATATTATCTCAAAGCTTACGGCTGCAGGAGGGACAGGCCATTTTATTGAGTTTGCAGGAAAAGCTATTACCGATCTATCTATGGAGGCTCGAATGACCATCTGTAATATGAGTATCGAGATGGGTGCGAGAGGAGGAATGATTGCTCCTGACGAAAAGACTTTTGAATATATAAAAGGAAGAGAGCATGCTCCAAAAGGAGACGAATGGAACAAAGCCATAGCTTTTTGGAAGACTTTATTTTCTGACAATGATGCAACTTTTGATGCAGAGCATGTATTTGAAGCGGATGATATCAGTCCAATGCTTACTTATGGGACAAATCCAGGAATGGGAATTAAGATTGAAAATACGGTTCCATCAACGGAAAATCAAAAGGCACTTGACTATATGGGGCTGACCGCTGGAGATTCTCTTATCGGCAAGAAAGTCGAACACGTATTCATAGGCAGCTGCACGAATAGTAGGATTGAAGATCTTAGATTGGTTGCTGATTTCGTAAGGGGAAAGCAAAAAGCGGAGCATATATCTGCGATGATAGTACCTGGAAGTAAAGCGGTAGAAGCACAAGCAATTGAAGAAGGTTTGGATAAAATATTCGCCGCAGCAGGATTTGAATTAAGAGAACCTGGATGCAGTGCTTGCCTTGGTATGAATGAAGACAAAGTTCCTGCAGGTGAATATTGTGTAAGTACAAGTAACAGAAATTTTGAGGGGCGTCAAGGTCCTGGAGCAAGAACAATTTTGGCAAGTCCATTGACAGCAGCAGCAACTGCGGTCGCTGGTGTTATTGTTGATGTTAGGACACAATTATTGAATTGAAAGTAAATTGAAGAACTGCATAATAGCTAAATCGCTGTGCATCAAGTACACAGATTAAAGCGATTATGCGAATCAAGCAATTCAGCGATTAAGCAAAATGAAAATGGAAGCATTAGTAAAAATAAAAAGTACAGCTGTTCCTCTACATATCGAAAATGTAGATACTGATCAGATCATCCCTGCTAGATTTCTGAAAGCAGTGACACGTGACGGATTCGGTGAGAATTTATTTCGTGATTGGAGGTATGATAAGACAAATCAACCTAAAGACGATTTCATTCTAAATAGTGAAATATACTCAGGTCAAGTGTTGGTTGCAGGCAAGAACTTTGGTTGTGGGTCGAGTCGAGAACATGCGGCTTGGGCACTACATGATTATGGTTTTCGAGTAATTATCTCAAGCTTTTTTGCAGATATATTTAAGGGAAATTCATTGAATAATGGTCCTGTCTCTTATACACATCTCCGA
>CAJXUU010000394.1 GCA_913061325.1 uncultured Saprospirales bacterium
GGAATAAATATCAGCACATAAAAACGTACTTTATTAATGTATCATTCCTAAGTCTTCGACAAAAGTTAAAAATGATTGTGAAATCTGAAAAATATTGGGCAGATTTATTAGAACAGTATAAACTGGGAAGTATTTCTAAAAAAGATAGATTCGAGCTTGAAAAAAGAGCTTTGGATGATCCTTTTCTATTTGATGCATTAGAAGGCTTTTCGTTTGCATCTCAGTCTGCTATACCTCCACAAAACAAAAGGACCAGACTGCTAACGCTTCCTAGAATGGCAGCAGCGGCATCATTGATCTTCTTGGTGGCTATGATGTTTTTATTAAAAAATGATAGTACCCCTGATACTTCAAGTGATCAATCTATTGCAATGGTCTTAGATACAAAACCAGAAGAATCCCAAACTACTGATGAAGGGGAAAAAACACCAGCTGAAGTTAATAATACAGAAGAAATGGTATCACCTATTTCATCTACCTCAAGTAAAACGACTAAGAATGCTGAAGCAAAATCTAAACTAACTGAAAGTACTACCGATCAAAAATCAGATGATATAAAAAAATCAGAAAAAGAAATAATCCCTGAAAAATCTAACACTTCACCAACTCAAATTGGAAAATCTAATGTTGACATTCCAATTCCTACTTCTGAAGAAAATGAAAATGAAGAAGCAATAGAATCAGATGATAAAATAACGGCATCTGCAAAGGAAGAAGTTCATATTCCAAACAATGCAAAAAAATTAGATAGTAATATTAGTGGATCGCAATTAGAACTAGAAAATAAAGCATCTCAGGTCGCTGATAACAATTCTATCCCATCGCTTCCAAAGGCCAAAAGATCTAAAAAAGAAGAACCGATTTCAACGTTTTATAAAGTAGAACCAGCTATAGGCAAAAAAGACTTTGACGAATTTGTAAAAGAAAGTATAGATAACAGAGGCTTAAGACAAGACAGTCTTCATGAAGTCACGGTCGAATTTAACATTGATAAAGATGGCGTATTATCTAATTTCTTACACATCTATAATGGTTGTTCTGAGTGCGGTGGGTATGCTATATATTTATTGAGTTCGTCTGGATTATGGAAGACTGTACCTGAAGGCCAAGCTGGAAGAGCAAGGTATACATTGGAGTTCTAATTATTTATATTAAAGGGCATCATTTCTTCTAAGGCCATCAATGTAATATCCTTTCTTTTATTATTGAATCCATTATGTTGCTTCCCTTCTTTCGGCTCTATATTTGCAGCAAAAAAGAGCGTATTTTTTTTCGTTTCCAAGAATCCTACAAACCAACCATTATAATGATTATTTTCATTAGACAGACCCACTTTTCCTGAAAGTACATATTGATCATTTTGATCTATAACCAATAAATTTCTTATGATTTTTTCTGTTCTTTCAGCAATAGGAAGTTTTAAAAGAAACAACCTTCTCAAAAAAGAGATTAGTTGCATTTGACTAATCCTGGATTTACCAAATAACCAGAAATTATCAATCGTTTTTTGATCAACAGCAATTTGTCCATAATCCATCTTTTGAATGTAATCGTTCATTCTTTGGACTCCTACACCTCTTGCAAGCTCTTAATAACATGGGACACATGACAAATGAAAAGCTTCATTCAATGTTAAGTCTTTTTCCCATGATGGACTCCATCTACCCTCTCCATACCACTTAAATATCGTAGAATCACTTTCTATTATTCTGGTTTCTAAGCCTATTATCGAATTAAGAATCTTGAACGTAGATGCTGGCAAATTTCCTATCTCAGCCCATTCAAAATTGTTAGAATAGTATGTGTCCTAATTCAAATCATAGACCAAGGTAGAACCCATTACATCAAATGAATCTATTATAGTTTGGAATTCGGATTTATAAATTTTGTTGATGTCATTATTTTCATCACTTTGAGCATCAGAGACTTTTTGGTTTCCTGAGCAGGATAAAAATAATAGTGTCAATAGGATAATAAAAATTCTCATCTTAATATTTGAGTCTATTCTAGGTTACTATGACACTGGCTTCTATTTCTACCAATAGATCAGGATCTATAAGTGCTGTCACTTCCACCATAGTGCTTGCTGGTTTTATCTTTGAAAACATTTCTCCATGTGCTTTGGCTACTAATTCCCACTGACTGATATCCGTCACGTACATTTTTGTTCGGACTACATCCTTGATATCTCCACCAAGTCCTTCTATTGCATTTTTAATAATCTGTAAAATAGTTTTAGTCTGCAAATAAATATCTCCTTCACCTATTAATTGACCATCAATCATGGCTGTAGTACCAGCAACCTCTATCCTATCTCCTACTCTTACGGCTCTAGAATATCCAGCTATATCTTCCCATTCCGCACCTGAACTGTATAACTCTCTTTTATTAGACATCTGTTAAAATCCATTTATAATTGACTCTAATGACACCAACAATTTACTATTGTCAGCAAAAGCATCTACCGGCAGTGCAACTTTAATAATCCCAAATTCATCAATGATAAACATTCTTGGGTTCCCCATTTCTGCACCATATGCCATTTGTCCGAAAATTTCACCATTTGGAATCACATCAATATCCATTGGGTTTTGTCTTAAATATTCTAACACTTTAGCTTTTGGTTCTTTTGCAAAACCAATCACCTTAAGATTCTTATTTCTTTCCTGCAGAAGCGTCATCGCTCCTACCTGTTCTATTGCGATATCATCCTCCGTAGACCAAAACCAAAGAATTACATTACCTCCTTTATAATCAGGAAGGTAGTGTTCTTTACCGTTTTTATCATTTGCTAAGAACGGCTCTGCAATATGTCCCTCAAATGATCTAATTAAATCTTGAATCGGTGGAGTGGATTTAGCAAACTCTACTAAAAAGTGTCCATTTGCACTTTCTTGAGCTGTCATGCTAGAATGAAATGAAAATAACGTTATGAAAAATAGAGCGATGTATTTCATTAATTTATGTATTAGTTAATATTTAAGTATAGCAAAAAATCCGACAAGGAAGAATGTGTGAAATCAGCATTATCATCTCTTCCATTTGAAATTCTTACGGTTATCATTTTGAGCGCTTTTCCGAATTCTATATCACTTATTGAATCTCCTACCATTATCGATTTTTTGAAATCAATATCAGGAAAATCACCCTTTGCCATGAATCCCATTCCTGGATTTGGCTTTCGATTTGGAGAGTCTTCCCATGCGAGATCTGGGCAGTAATATATTTCATCAATTCGACCTCCACTCCAAGCAATTGATTCTATCATTTTATCATGAATGTTGGCTACATCTTCATGTGTCATCAGCTCTTTTCCTATTCCTTGTTGATTTGTCACGACTATGATCCTTCCAAACATAGTAGAAAGAACTCCAATAGCTTCAGCAACGCCAGGTAATATTTCAAACTGATCAGGATTCATGACATATGTCCCATCTAGCTTTTTATTGATAACCCCATCTCTATCTAGAAATAAAGTCCACTCCCCTGTTATTAGTGGGTATTGCATATATGATTATTGTGTAAATATCAAGACTTATATAACGCAAAATAATTCCAAATACGTTCGACAAATCTTCAATAAATAATATCGATATATAATATGTAGCAAATATTATAAACTGTTGTCAAAAAAAAAAGGTCAACTTAACTAAAAGCTGACCTTATAATATAGTATTATTAGTATTATAATTATTTATTTTAATGAATGATCACTTTCTTTGTTGTCACACCATCTTCTGAAGACAATTTCAAAAAGTACAAACCATTATCCAAAGATTGCGAATCTATTATGAATTCATTCCTACCTTCGGTCGCATAAATCTGTTTAGCGCTTATTACTTTACCAGTTGTATCTATCAACTGAACATGCATACTTACACTTTGATTTAAATCTAGAGATACCACTACTCTTTCTCCTGATCTGATTGGATTAGGATTAATAGAAATTGATTCAATCTGCGAAATTTCTTGAGTAGAAACACTGAATAACAGATCGTTCCAAAGCTGTAAATCTTGTCTAATTAATTGTACAGCTGCACCTTCACCGTAGTCATTTATCCATTGAAAGTAGAGTTGAGCTCCATCAATAACAACATCAGAAACTGAATAGATCTCTCCCCACTGGCTTGAACCTGAAAAACCAAGTTCCCCTTTTTCACTCACTTCAAAAAAAAGTGAAGGAGCGTCTGCATCAGAATTTGGCATACTAGCCTGATCATCAGAATCGTAGCAAGGATAAAATCCTCCAAATGACAAATCGTTAAACGTAACATCATCAGGGCTAACTGTAAATACCTGTCTCTTATACACATCTCCGAGCCCACGAGACAGGCAGAAATCT
>CAJXUU010000395.1 GCA_913061325.1 uncultured Saprospirales bacterium
AGTTGCTTGAAACACGCAACAAACCATATACAAACACGTTGTAGCCAATTAAAAAATCGTCTCGTCCAAAAAAATGGTCGACTGAAAATTAAACAATAAATTATATTCACTTACATCAGAACAAAAACAATCCCGTCAAAACATTTTTCTATTTATGGGAAATATTAGAAAGTGATTTAGTGTTTAGAATTGTGGCTGAATCCATTTTCCTATATTTGAGAAAGAAAATTTATGATACTTTTAAACCCAAATCTTATACAAATTGATTCGACCTTATTAAATGAAATTGAAGATAAATCCAAATCAATTTTTCGATCAATTACGTTTAGTAAAAAAAAATCATCTAAAAACTTATTAGATTCGTTTATTAATAGCACCAATAGCCTAACCGAATTATTGAGTATCAAGAATGCTCAAATGGAGGCTGAAAATGAGCACGAGTTAAAAGTCTATCAACGGAATTTAAATAAGGTCATTCTTTATGTAGTTAATGAAATAAAAAACGAAAGACACTTTGAGTCTCAAATTCAGTTATTTCAGATATTCAGAATTGTATCACCTGAAGCTCATAAACTCCATCCCAATCGATATAGAGATCGTTTAGTACAAATTGGAGCGCATTTATGCCCAGAACCTGAAAGAATCTCTGGTTTAGTTTCTAATTTATTCTATAATATGGAACAAATTAAACATCCCTTAATTAAGGCAATATATTTACATCATGAAATGATAAGAATACACCCTTTTGTGGATGGCAATGGAAGAATAACTAGGATTGCAAAAAATTGGATACTTATGTATAATCTTTATCCTCCAATTTTCATCAAGGATGAAATTGAGAAGAAGGAATATATAAAATCATTAAGCACTAGTTTTATTGCTATTGAAAAAAATCAAGAAGTTTGGCATTCTGAAACTAACAAGTTCTTTCAGCAAGAATTGAATCGGGTTATACTCAGCATAAATTATATACTGGATAAAATAGCAATAGAAAGCAAATAACTGGCCACAACAACGTGTATAACTAATTGCTTGGTCTGTGTGTACTCGGAAAATCCTACGGATTTTCCTCTGGTTCGTTTTAGTTTAGTAACTTAGTGCTAGCCAACGTAACTAGCCATGACACGAACACGTTAGCAATAATAACTCATAGATAAACATATGAAACAGATTCTAATATTTTCAATCTTAATATCCCTCGTTTCGGCTTGCTCTAATAAATCTAGTAAATTAATAGAAACTCAAATCCTATATTATGGAGGTGATATTCTTACAATGAGTGGCGATAAACCTAATTATGTTGAAGCAATAGTAACAAATGCTGATTCTATAGTATTCACTGGGAGACTTACTGAATCTAAAGAGCTATTTCCTTCAGCAAGAGAAGTAAATCTTAATGGAAAAACCTTGTTACCTGGCTTTATAGATGCACACGCCCATTTCGCTGGGTTTCCAAGTCAATCCATCGGAGCTCAAATACTACCTCCTCCGGATGCTGGAGCAAATAATATTGATGCTCTAATTCAAATACTGAAAGATTGGTCAACCCCTGAAAATATTGAATTAACTGGATGGATTTTCGGAATGGGATTCGATGATTCTGTTTTAGAAGATAAACGATTTCCTACCAAAGAGGATTTGGACAAAGTATCAACAGAGTATCCTGTTATGATTATCCATATCTCTGGTCATTTTTGCGTTGTTAATAGCAAAGGTTTGGAATTACTTAAGCTAACTGCTGATTCTCCCGACCCAGAAGGTGGTATAATTAGAAGAAAACCTGGTACAAAAGAGCCTAATGGGGTTTTAGAAGAATTAGCGGCAATTCCGTTTATGCCTATGGTGCTAGGTCCCAAGAGTGAACAGGCCATAAAAACATTTCTTACAGCTGGTCAAAATATGGCTTTATCCTATGGTTACACTACCGTACAAGAAGGAAGAGCAATGCCAAGTTCTCATCTTTTTTTAGAGCATGCGGCTAATACTAATTTCCTAAAGTTAGATGTCGTAAGCTACATTGATTATTCTGTTGCTGATTCCTTGCTTAAAACAGATTGGCATAGCTCATCTTATAAAAATCACTATAGAATTGGAGGTGTAAAACTCACACTAGATGGATCGCCACAGGGTAGAACAGCATGGCGCACTCAACCTTATCTAATTCCTCCAGAAGGAGCAGAAGAAGGATATTTAGGTTACCCAGCTATTCCATTGGATGAAGATGTTGAAAAAATTTATGAAACTGCTTTTCAAAATAATTGGCAAATACATACTCATGCCAATGGAGATGCTGCTATGGATCAAATGATTCGAACCTTAAAAAAAGTTACAGCTAAATATGGGAATGAAAACAGACGAGATGTCCTTATACATGGACAGTATGTTAGGGAAGATCAGTTGGATGCATTCAAGGATTTAAATATCATAGCTTCTTTGTTTCCATTGCACACTTTTTATTGGGGAGATTGGCATAAAGAAATAATTGGAGACAGTTTGGGTAATAAAATAAGCCCAACTCGCACTGCCTTAAATAAGGGATTAAAAATAACTATTCATACTGATGCACCTGTAGCATTACCAAATTTAATGCGCGTCATATGGACTGCTACAAACAGGGTTTCTAGATCAGGGAGCATCATAGGAGAGGAAGAAAGACTATCACCTTACGAAGCATTAAAATGTATAACAGAATGGTCAGCTTATCAGCATTTTGAAGAGAAGACTAAAGGCACCTTAGAGATTGGTAAATTGGCAGATTTAGTCATACTTGATTCAAATCCATTAACTGTCGATAAAGAAAAAATTAAAGATATCATTGTATTAGAAACTATCAAAGAAGGTAGCTCTGTTTACAGAAGAGAAACTATTGCTAACATAAAATAAACGGCATTAAAACGACCGCTTATTCAAACCGTAGGCATCCATTATAGGAAAATGTAAATTATGAAAAAACTGAAACTACATTCGACATATTTTAAATATGCTTGTCTATTATCACTTTCGATTTTGTTTTCTTGTAATCGACATTTCAGTCGATTATTAAAAGAGGAAAACAAATACAATCTTACTACTGAAATAGATTTGAATGATCAAAATTACACTAAAAAGATTGAAGAATTTTATAATAGCGGGAAAGATGGTTTTTTTAATGGGAAAGAAGATGTTCAAATATATTATCGAATATTTGAGCAGCCAAGTTCTAAAAGAGCAATTTTAATTTCATCAGGCAGAACTGAAGCTGCTATTAAATATAAAGAACTAATTTTTGACCTTTATAATAATGGATATTCAATTTACATTCATGACCATCGAGGACAGGGGTTATCGGGCAGAATGACAGAAAATCCAGAAATGGGCTATATCGATACTTTTCAGTTTTATATTGACGATATGAAATATTTCTACGACTATTATTTAAAACCTAATGGTTATAATAAAACCTACCTATTAGCCCATTCAATGGGCGGTGCAATAGGAATGACCTATATTGAGCAAAACCCTAATGATTTTACTGCTGCAGCATTCTCCTCACCAATGTTGGGTTTAAAGCCTCCAATTTGCAGCATTGTCAAAGTACTGGATGGTGATAAGCCTAAATACGCAATAGGCGAGTCGGAATATAAAGATGATAAAACTACTTTTAAAGGGAATACTTTAACTGGTTCTGAATTGAGGTACGATAGAATGATTGATGCTTTTGCAAAAGTACCTAATGCAAGACTTGGTGGTGCAACTTATACTTGGATTGATAAATCTTGTCAACAATTTAAATATTTGTTTACCAATATTGATAAAATAAATACACCATTCATTCTTTTTTCGGCAGAAAACGAGCAAATTGTATATCCATTTGCTCACCAGAAATTTGTGAGTGCTGCTGAAAAACTAGGAAAAGATTGTATGGCCTATGAGGTTGAAAATGCACAACATGAACTACTGATTGAAAAGGACGAACAACGGATAGAAACCATTAATGAAATATTAGTTTTTTATTCTAAGTATTAATTAATAGTTTTACATAGGGGGAAGTATTTAACATTAACGAATGTTTTATTCAAAGTTAACCAAAAAATTATGAATGGTTTGACAATAAAAAAGTTTGTCCTCCCTTATTATAAGAGCTAAATCGGTTTTTTAAGTATAGAATGAAAAATACCAAAAAGTCAATAGAAGAAACTGCAAGTATGGCGAATAAGAAGAATTTAAGCACCAAAGATAAATTAAGAAGAATTATTGACGAGAAGGACTCGAAAGTTCATCATCTCTTTGAGATATCAATTTAGGTTTTTATTATTC
>CAJXUU010000396.1 GCA_913061325.1 uncultured Saprospirales bacterium
GAGATTTCTGCCTGTCTCGTGGGCTCGGAGATGTGTATAAGAGACAGGCTTTGGTGTCTACTTTTTCGCTTATTTGTACTAGGGGACTCGATTGATATTGATTGGTTAAAACTCTCGATAAATTAGTGTGATCTTCATCCCAAACAGCTATAGGGATATTATGTAAAGCCTGAGAGTTGTATATAAAAGTGTATAGTAAAAATAGAATAGGAGGCATCACCAATAAAATCATATAGTATGATTTCTTAGTGGCAATTATCTTTAATTCCCTAATGGATATTTTTAGTATATCTATCATGTATTAAAGCTTAAAGCCTACTGTCATTCCAGGCAGTAAATTTTCAATTTTTTCAACAGGTTCTAAATGAACTTCAAATGTTTTAAGGTCGAAGGATCCTTTTTCATTTGTAGGAACCCAATCAGCATAATCCATCATTACACTTCTGTGAACAACTTCAAAGTCAATAAATTCATTTGATACACCAGGTATTTTCCCTTTTATCACAGCACCAATTTCCACTTTAGGTAATTCGTCTTGTTTTACCTGAAGAATAACATGCAGTGTATTGTCCTTTTGAATTGTTGAAAGAGGATAGCCAATCATTATTACCTCACCTTCATGAATGGATACCGAACTTATAATTCCATCACATGGAGCTGTAATGTCAAGGTTTTCCCCCAATGTTGAATTAAGAGTATGAAGGTCTTTAGCCTGTTTTACCATGGCTTCAGCAGCTTGCAGAGTTTCAGTTCTAGCTCCATTAAGAACTATGTCGTAGTTTGATTTGGCTATATTCATTTGTTTTTTTGCAGTCTGGTAATTGAATTTTGCAAGATCGTGTTCCTGACCGGATACAACTGAATCTTTGTACAGCAAGTCCATCCGGTTCCAAGTCTTTGATGCTAATTCAAATTGATCTTTACTGACCAAAAAAACATTTTTAGCAGCATCTTGTTCTTCCTTTCTAGCCCCGTTTCTCAATAAATTAAGCTGAGCTTCTGCTGCTTTTACTGCAGCTTCACTTTGACCTTTAATCGCGTTTACTTCTTTTGGGCTCATTCTTGCCAAAATTTGACCTTTTTTCACGAAATCCCCTATTTTTAAGTATTTCTCTAATAGTCTTCCAGGAATTTCTGAGGCAACATCAACATATTCGGCCTCAACCATTCCAATTGCGAGTTTTTCATCATCAGATTGACCAATCCAAAATCCTATAGCTATAATAAGCACGGTAACAGGTACCATAAGTGGCCAATATTCTTTAATTTGCTGTTTCATAATTTTGTACAAATGTGTTTAAATCTCCTTTAAGTGTGTGTAATTCAATAACTGCTAGGTAATATAAGTATAGAGTTTCAAGTTCTTTCAATCTAGATTCTTGAAACAATACGTTTGCTGTAATTACCTCATTAGATCTTACTAATCCGTGTTTGTATTGTTTTTCAATTGAATGAAAATTCTTTTGAGAAAGATTCTTAGTTTCAATTTGATTTAGATAAATAAGCTTAGTGTTTTGAACTCTATTGTATGCATTCACCACTTCGGTTTCAAGTTTGCGAGTAATCAACTCATTTTCTTTATCGGCAACATCTTTATATAGTTTTGCAGCTTTTACGTGATTCATGTTTTTTCCTCCATTAAAAATATCCCACTTTAATTGTAAGCCCAACATCCATGGTGGAGTAATTGCAGGGAGATTCTTTTGATAAAGTTGAATTTCACCCACTGCGAATATATTTGGAAGATTACCCGATTTTGACATTGATATATTACTCTGAGCTATCGATTTAGCCTCCTGATTAATTTTTAAAAGGTACGAATGCTCAAGACTCTTTTCTCTTGCCTCATCAATATCGACCATAATATCAACAAAGTATAAGGAATCTTTAGGTTGAATGATAGTGTCCAGAGGAACATTAAGAAGAGTTTTAAAACTGTTCATAGAAGTTTCATACTCGTGTTCTGCAAGTTGAAGCATAGATTCTGCATCCGATACAGCAGCTTTTGCACCGTATTCATAAAATGCTGGAATAATTTCAGCCTTAATGAGTTTTATGGTGCTAGAGTTGTGCTTTAGCATACCATCGTATGTAGCCTTTCTAGTCTTAATTTTCTCTTTTAACAGAAGAAGTGTGAAATATTGAGTAACAGTTTCGCTATTAATTAAATCAGATGTTTGGTTCGAAGTATGCTCGGCAATTTTATAGTTTGACTCGGCTACATTGTTCATACTATTTATTTTTCCTCCTAAAAATATAGGTTGATTAACTAATACTGAAGCCATAAAATAATCTTGGTAAGATAATGTAGGATCAAAATTCGGATACAACTTATTTAATGCTGTTGATGAAGCATTGTAAATGTTTTGCTTCTGCGTCTCTGATAGAGGTACTCCATTAATATTCTGATTAACCACATCTAAAGTTGCAACCTGTTGTCTTGAAAGTCCATCGACAAAAGACTCTTGCATCTGGCTCATATCTAATTTAAGTTTATCGCCAAGGTGAGTATAACCTCCGTATAAGCTCACTTTTGGTAAATAGCTTCCTTTGGTAGCTCTTAATACTTTCGCATTCGCATCTTTACTTTTATGAGATTTTTGAATTTGCAAATTATTAGCTTGAGCGATACTTATGGCATCAGACAAATTTATTTGCTGACTATATGCAGTTTGAATCAATATTAAAAATAATAAGATAAGAAAGGGAGACTGATTGTTTTTCATCTAGTATTGAATATTTTTTGTTTTTATAGCTGCTACATCAAATTTAGATATGCTAGATAAGCACTCCATAAATTAATTTTTTTATGAAAGTTAATATTTATTGGTCTGTAAATTTAATTAAATAATTTTCTCTCCAATTATACCTACCAAAAAGCCAATAGTGGCACCAATAGATGTTAAATAATTTTTGTCTAATTTGCTTTCTGGAATGATATCTTGAATTAATAAATATAAGATACCTCCACTCGCAAAGGTCATTAAATGTGCTGTTAAGCCAGGATAGTCTGACAAAAGAAAATGACCGATAAAAGCCCCTATTATCCCAAAGAAACTTAAAAAGAAAAAAATGATAAGGGTTTTTTTTTCAGTAAAACCACTTTGCACCAAATCCCTATATGAATTAAAGGCTTCTGGTAGGTTTTGCAATCCAATAAATACAGCTAAAAGTGTAGCCATTTGGGGGTCGAGGGCAAAAACAGCTCCTAAAGCGATAGACTCAGGGATAAAATCCATCATCATAGCTAATAATGTTGCCGTTTGTCCTCCTTTTTTTGATAAACGGTAATCGATAAGCATAAAAATAATTGCTCCAAGAAGAAAGGATATGGCCATTGGCATCAACTCTAATTCTTCCATACCTTTAGGAATCAGCACCAATGCTATAGCTGATAAAATTATACCAGCACCAAATGACATCATGGTGTGAATGATTTCATATTTCACAGGAGTCTCCTTAATGTGGTGGTTAAATAAATTAGCTAAAACACCTCCTAAAAACACGGTAATTCCAGCAAAACCTGAGAAAATAATTAGTTTAGTAAGCATCATTTCTTTTTTTATGATTTGTAATTTGGTCTTCTTCTTTTTTTGATTCGTCTTGTATTTTATCCATATCTCTAACCTTAGTCAAAGCAGTTGCTATTAAGCCAGTTGGTACTGTAATAATTGCTAAGCTTAAAAGCAATATTACAAAAGTAAACACTCTGCCACCAATAGTTATTGGGTATACGTCACCATAGCCAACCGTTGTTATTGTTACAATAGCCCACCATAAGCTATGAAAAACTGATGCAAATTGAATAGGTTGAACTTTGTGCTCAAAATAATAAATACCAGTAGCTGATAAAAAAAGAAAAACACTAACGACTATATAAAATAATGTAATTTCAGGCTTAATAATCCTAAGTGCATGGGCAAATCTTTGAAGCGATTCGCTGTATTTAGAATTTTTTATAACACGCATAATACGAAATACACGAAAAGCCCTAATTGCTCTTAAATCAAATTGTCTAGCGAATAAAAATGGAAGAATAGCTAATAAGTCAACGATACCATAAAAACTAAAAATATATTTCATTTTGTTGCGAGACACGTATATCCTTAAAAAATACTCGATTGCAAATATTACATAAAAGAAAATATCGACATAATTTAAGATGTTTTGCCATAAAGGGGATACATTTGGCAAGGTTCCAATAGAGAAAATTATAATAGACAGAATAATAAAAACCTGAATTGATATCTCAAAGCTGTCTCTTATACACATCTCCGAGCCCACGAGACAGGCAG
>CAJXUU010000397.1 GCA_913061325.1 uncultured Saprospirales bacterium
CTCGGAGATGTGTATAAGAGACAGTATCTATATCTTGTTCAATCTCTGAAAGTCGCTCTAATAATGACGATACAGATCTTTTGCCAAATTCGTTTACCACCCTGTCTTCCGCTTCCTTCAGAAGGTTTTTTAATTTAATAGCATCTTGAGCATTGTCAGGAAAAGTCCTGTGTGTATTTAGCGAAATGGTAACACATGGCTTGTTCTTTTCTTTTGCTAATTTTTCTAATTGTTCTTTGATTATCATATAAAGATTCTTTTAAAGCCACTTAAGGCCCTACATCGCTTGATTTTGGTAATACTAACCTTATGCTGTTTATTTTTTCTCTTTTATTTCATTTGATGTTGAAAGAGATTAAACAACGAGCTAACCTGATCTTGTCAAAGTTCGATTATATCACCAATATTTATATTGATCTAAATCATGTTGGGTTCTGATGTTAATCATCAATTGATTTATTTGACAATGCATAAATATGAACGAGTCCCCGCTTATAAGTAAGCACTCATGGATAATAAATTGATGCAATATTTTATCATGTCAATTATTAATTGATATTATAAAAAATGTAGCTGAGTTTCTGATATTATCTAGGTTGAGTTGATTTAATGTTTGCTATTAAAAAAACTCTACTTTAGTTGAATGCAAGTATGACCTTATTGGGGTTCACGATCCTAAAAGTCATTCGCTTTTAGTCTATTCCTCAATTTAATTCATAACATTTGTCTTCCATAAAAGATAATAATGTCAAAAAAAATAATACTTATACTTTTTGCACTGATTCCAGTCATTTTAATTTCTCAATCCAATCAAGAGAGACTCTCCGACCTAGAGACCCAGTTGTCCAAAATTGACAAGTCTAGAAAACTTTTATCTAATAAAATAAACAAACAAAAATGGTCCATCTATAAAAATGAACTTAAAACTTATGGCTTGCCTTCAACTACTTTTCTGGAGCACACAGCATACTTCTTCGAATACTCAGAAGCACACGAACAATCCAAATGGGTCGCTCATATGATTACTCCAGAAGTAACAGAACTTGGAACTGGGCGGACTAATGACTTTAGAGTAGATCCATTGGTCCAATCAGGTACGGCCGAACAAGATGATTATTTCAACTATTACCCTACTCGAAAGAAAGGTGAGCAATATGATGGTTTTGGATATGACAGAGGGCACCTTGCTCCTTCAGCAGACTTTAGATGGTTTGGTGAAGCTGTATCAGAAAGTTATTTCTATTCTAATATGTCACCCCAACATCCAGATCTTAATCAGAAGAAATGGGCTGAATTAGAATCAATGCTTAGAGGGTACGTAATCAGAAATAATGTGCCGTTAGCTGTTATCACAGCTCCTGTGCTTATGGCTGACTTGCCAAAAATCAAACAATCACCCAATGGCCTAAGTATACCAGAATTTTATCTAAAGATTGCATACGATCATACCAACCAAAGAGCTATAGGTTTTTTGATGGCTAATAAGGAGTTGGTAAAGCCGCTAGATATGTATACCATAAGCGTTGACGACCTTGAAAAGCTCACGGGCTATAATTACTTTCCAAATATAGATCAGTCTTTAGAGGCTCGTTACAATGTCAAAGACTGGTTTTCAGAATATGATAAAGGAAGTGTAGAACCGATAAACCAGAATAAATTACCAAGAGGCCACTATAATACTGAAACGGTAGCTCGCCAAATGAATAAGTATAGAAAAGTTACTGTTTGTGGCAAAGTAGTCAGTGCAAGAAACAGTCGTAAAGGTCATGCGTGGATCAATCTTGATCGAAAATATCCAAATGATTATTTTTCTATGATGATCTACACAGAACAGCTTACAAATTTCACCTATGATCCAGTAAAGTATCTAATGGATAAAGAAATTTGTGTAAAAGGAGAAGTGGGTAAGATTGGAAATAAGCCTGTATCGAAGATATCCAACCCCAAAAAAATTTCATTTATGAAATAAGTCTTTGAACCTTTTTATTTAAATTTAGGCAATCTTAACTACTTGATAATAAAAAGCTGGTATATCAAAATCAATAAGTTTAAAAGTAAGATGTTAGTGCTAAGCCGCTCTAGACACCTTATCTCCGCTAATACCTAGAGATACTTGGGTTGAAGTAAGCTTTCCATTTAGTGCGGACATTGCAAATTTTAATGCTTCTGTTATAGTGGCAGCATCTGAAATAAATGACTTTTTCTCCTCTTCGAAGAAAGTGATCAACTGAACATAATGTTTATCATCAACATCTTTTAAAGTACAATCAATATTCACGATTACTGAAATTGGTAAAATACTCCATTTAAACTTTGCTAACAGTGATTCTACATGGTTGATACTGTTGTGACCTAGCTTTCGGGTTGAATTGATCTTAATTTGCATATTATGTCATTTTACTGAACTTATATTTCTCATTATAAGACAATATAATTACAATATTTGGATAATGCAATACTTCATATTAAGTATATTAATATATATCTACAGAATTATTGAATTATTGATTTTTAAGACTTCAACCCAAACGACGATTTTCAACCCATCGATTACTTAGAATAATTCTTTAGCTCGACAATGTTAGCAGGCATACCTACCTCAGCTTTATTGAGTGCTTCTATAACTTGAGTTTGTGCAAGCGATTTGATCTCCAACCCTGAATATCTTTTATCAAATGTGTTTATCCAATAATGAACTTCAATATCTACAGTGTTGGTATTAAGGTTTTTCACATGGGTTCTAGGAAGTTTGTTCTCGTTTAACACTCCAGGAATAGATTTTACGATATCTAATATAATCGCTCGTACAGATTCTATTTCCGAATCATAAGATACACCTACCATAAAGTTTCCTCTGAGGTATCCATCTATTGTATAATTATAAAGTGGGGTTTTGATTATTTGTCCATTAGGGACAAATACATCTTTACCATCTGCAGTTTTGATATGCGTTTCTCTAAGACTCATTTCAACTATACTTCCTTCTACTGAGCCAGTCATGACATAATCTCCTACTCGAAATGGCCTATTGAATGCCATGATAACTCCTGCAAGGAAATTTTCTGCTATGTCTTTGAATGCGAAACCGATCACAACTGAGGTAAACGTGGCCGCACCTAAGATTCCAGAAGCAAGCCCTGTTTGACCGATAGAATATAAAAAGACGAATATGGCAAATATCATCAACCCAATATCCATTACACCATCAAGAAAGTTGATCAATAGCTTATCTTCAGTTTTGCTATCAAGATATTTGAGTATTCTTTTCTCAAATATCTTTAAAATCTTATATACCAAAAATGCAAATAATATCCCTATGATAAACTTAGGTAAGAAAACAATGAAGACATCATAGTATCCTTCCAATTGGGCGATTAAATCATTTAGTACTTTCATAATATTTGGATTAATTGTAACAAGTGTAAAGGTATAAATATGATGTATATAATATGATCTTGCGATCTTACTTTATCCTTTCTTACTATTTTTTACTTCAATATATATACTTCAATAAACCAAAAATGCAGGAGTGACTTGTGTAGGTATGGGATCAAATTAATTACCAAAGACGCTGTCGCGAAAGGTGAATACAATCTCATTGAAGAGGGCTGCCGTTCATCGCTGGCTATTATTGCTGAGTTGACAAAATAGACCTTAATACTATTCCATATCTTCCAAATATAACTTCTTGATCCTAACCATTGGACCAGGACACATCTGCTTATGGCAGTTCATACAATTGTCTACCATAAGATTAAACGCTTTTGGCATATCAATTTCATTATTCTTTAATCGATCTGCCGACTCCTGATAAACAGACGCCATTGCTTTGTATAACTCACTTTTTGCTTTTGATGGTTCTGTCGATACTGCCGAATGTACCTCATTAAAGTCTTTAATATTTTCAGGTATTTCTCCATTTTCAATATTGACTTTGAGACTATCGTAGTATTCAAACATATCTCTCATAAGAAGAGTCAATTCACTGTCTTCTCTCATTGTAAATTTCGAAGTACCAGTTTTAGTATCCTTTCCGGAACAATTAGAAAGCACTAAAATCAAGAGGAAAAGTAATGAAGTGGTAAAGGCAATTCTCATAAAATTATATTTTTATTTCTATAATTAAAGATACGAAAAAACCCTTCTACAAATCAATGCAGAAGGGCTATATATTCTATAACTTATTCTAAGCTATTTTATCTAACTACAATCATCT
>CAJXUU010000398.1 GCA_913061325.1 uncultured Saprospirales bacterium
TGTAATTGCTTAACTCAAAATCTCTGCACTATCTATCATCTACATCTTACGAAAGTAGTTTACCCCAAAGAAGACGAAAGTAGCCAAGAAATAGGCAGGATATACGTTTAAGCTATTCCATCAAAACAAATACCTTCCATTTTACCATCTATTCTCATAACTTCCTAACTTGTGAAAAGTCCCACAAAACAGCCTTTTACCCCTTACAATTGAAAATATACTTCAATTTTGAGTACTAATCAATCGCAAATTTCAAAGAATATTCATCCAAACTTTATCTTGGGTAGGCAGATTTACTAAAACCTCTACATGACCTTTTTTAAAGTCGAATTGACGACACTTGAAGTAAAGAGGGATACTATTTAGTAATAGCAATTAAAGAGCTGAGACGATGCTTTAAAATTGATTTTAAGATAAAATGTTGTGCAAAACCAAACTTGACATCTTCAGATATTTAATGCCTATGTAAATATAATGACTATTGTTACTTATAGCTACTTTTATTCAGTTGTAAGATAATTGTAAATACTTAATAACCAATATGGCAGCTTGACGTTGGCTTTAAGTATATATACTTGATTATATTTGCGGGTAAGTACGTGTATTTTACATCTTACCATATGTTTTGCATTTATGTAAAACATATGGACTATATTGTGATAATATTTAAAAGGTGATTAGATTTAGTGTTATTGTATCAGGGTAACCAAATATTATTTTATTAAACCAAAATTTATTACAATGAAAAAGAGAAATTTTTTGTTGGGATTTATTATGCTGCTAATAATGCAGAATAATTTGTATTCCCAATTTGTTTGTGACGGTGGAGTAACTACCATAACAAATGAATTAAATTATAGTATCAATACCTCGACTAATGAGATAACGTTTAATTTGGCATGCGATCCTTGCTTGTTTGACAGCGGTGAAGCAGAAAATTGCGAATGTCATAGAGAATGTGATATGGACTATGACCAATGTTATGATGATTGTATAGATAACGGTGGGGGCATTCTAGTTCTTGTAGGATGTATAGATGATTGTAGAACAAACTACACACATTGTCAAAATGTTTGTGGAGAGTTTGAGCCTCCAGTAAGAACAGCAGTATCTTTTGGAGTAGCTTTCCAATTATGGTGGACTCACAGCATATCAGTATCAAACGCAGGACCACCAGATGAGACGTTTATTAGTCCAGTATTAACTAGTGATGGTAATAATTTTGTACACAACTCTATTATAGATTTCATGGGCGGAACTATTAGTTATTGCATGAATTATCAAGTATTCGTACAATATGATGATGGAACATGTTGTAATTTTGTAGGTAGTGAATGTTTTCATAAAGGATAAAAAATAATAAAAATGAAAAAGATAATAATTTTTGCATTTATAGTCTTACTCTCTTCATGTGAGAAAGAGGTTATAGTAATAGATAATCCAAATGAATTACAAACTTTAAAGGTTGATAATATCAAAGATCTCCTGCCTTTAGTTTCAAGTGATTCTAAGACAAAAACAGTTTTCTATAATGATAAAGGAGATGAAATAATATTTGACTTCGTTCTGGAAGAAGAACTTAAAGAAAAGAAAGTAGATTCAAAAACCTACTTTGCTGAAGAAATATCAGGGAGTTATATAAACGAATCAATACCTGGTTACTCTCTTTATTTTGTAGGAAGTGGAAACTATTATAAAGACGAATCTAATTTATTTGTTACTGCAGGAATAAATCAGTTCCTAGTGCCAGGAGTTTCTTTACTTACTATAAATGAAGATGGTACGCCTGTACTTGCGACATACTATAATAATATACAGTTACTTGATAAAGAATTTGAAGCTGTTTTTTCAAATATAATTAATCCAACTGCTACATCTTTTCGTGAGATATATTACAACGCAACATATGGTGTTATAGGTTTTAAAGATATACAAAATGATCTATATGTTCTTAAAGGATTTATTGATTAAAGAATTACATAAGAAGTAATTGGTTTATCACGAGAGAGATTAGTAACTCCTGTTTCTGATCTCTCTGTTTTCTCTTACATTGTTTAGTAATACATAGAGAGGATAAAGTTTTTATAGCTAGAAAAAAGGAAGGTAAAGCTCTAGCCGACTTTTGGGAATTTCCAGGTGGCAAAATAGAATAAAATGAAAGCCATGAGGAAGCATTGAAAAGAGAACTGAATGAAGAGTTGGGTATGACAGTTTACATTCAAGGTTATGTGGAAGCCAACCTACATGAATACCCTTCACAACCATTTAAGTTAATTGCTTACAACTGCATTTTTATTGAAGCAACCTGAAATCTTATTGACCTTGATAAAGGTAAATGGATGGCACCTTCCGAATTAAATAATTATCAAATGGCACCAGCAGATATTCCTTTTATAAACATTATTATTGAAAATATTAAAACTAGCAAGCAGAGCAACTAAGGCCCTATAACCAAACTCTCCATTTAAAGCCGCCTTGTGTCATTTAATGTATCCTGAACAACACTTGTACTAACTGACCATTTAGACTCAAGGCAGGCACCTTAAAATTGATATAGTGGCTAACTAAATGCTCAAGCTTTACATAACATTACTATCATCAAAGGACTATGTAAAGTACAATATCCATTTATACAATTCCGCTTAGGCCAATAGCATATAAAAAGTGTACAAAAATGAATGATATTATAGTAAGATAATCACTATTCTTACAAGAAACAGTGCTAAAAGACCAATAATTACAAAGATTTAGATGTAATTGCTTAACTCAAAATCTCTGCACTATCTATCATCTACATCTTACGAAAGCAGTTCACCCCAAAGAAGACGACAATAACGAAGAGATAGGCAGGATATACGTTTAAGCTATTCCATTAAAACAAATACCATCCAATTTACCATCTATTCTAATAACTTCCTAACTTGTTAAAAGTCCCCAAAAACAGCCTTTTACCCTTTACAATTGAAAATATACTTCAATTAATGGGTACTAATCTATCGCAAATTTCATACAATACTTACCCAAAGTTTCATCTTACGGTAAGTTTTAAGATCAAAAAACCAATATGAAACATAATGAAGATTCATGAGTCAATATCTGATAGAAAGTTATATAGGTACAGTAGAAAATGAATTGAGTATCTCTCTAGATGATCTTTTAGAAAAATTTCATACAAGCTAGAGAAGGAGTATATAGATTGCAAAAACTAGTTACTCTGGAATAAATGTAGTCTTCACAATAAAACTCTCCACAACTCCTCCTTTTAAAGCTAACTGACGGCACTTTGCTCAAGACTGAACGAACAGTCCGCAACAACCACTAAAGCCTCAAATTAACTCGCCAGAGTTGATTCTACGACAAGTCTGTGTACAGAGCCAACCATGACATCTTCTGATAATTATGATAAATGTAAAGATAATAACTATTTATACATATTGATACTATTTATTGGAATAAGACAAGATCTAAAGAGCTACATGAAAACCACATTAAAAAAAAGTAAAATAGATATTATTCTTACAATAATCTGTGCTAAAAGGCCAATAATTAAAAGATTTAGATCGGTAAGTGATATTCAAAAATGAAGTTTGTATATAAAGTCAATTAGAGATTGGCAGATGAAAAAACAACCGTTTTTACATAATACTTTGAAGCATATTCATTGCAACGTGTTTTATTTTCTATCTTTAGATTGATAATGTGTTAATATCAAAAGATCAATTGTAACGATAGCCGTTTATATCCAGATAATACTCGTTTATACACGGATAATGTAATAAATACGCTATTTTCATAAGTGATTGATATTCAAATACAACATAGTGCAGACATAACTGAGATATGTGGAAGATGAGTTGTAAGGTGAGTTGTAAGTTGAGTTGAAAGGTGAAGAAATACACTTGTTACCGCCAATACAAGATAGAATCAAAATACCAATTCAAAAATATGAGCAAATTACAGTTTGATGAGTTTTTAAGATCAATTAATATAAGTAAAGATGATACTTATGCAGTCTTGCTAGGCGCTGGTTGTTCGATAAGCTCTGGCATTCCTTCTGCATACGATTGTATCTGGGACTGGAAAGGTGCTATTTATAAAACCAATAATAACTCCACGTCCGATTGGGTAAATAATTATCGAAATCCTAAAGTACAAAGGACTATACAAACCTGGTTAGACAATCAAGGCTCATATATTGAAGAGGG
>CAJXUU010000399.1 GCA_913061325.1 uncultured Saprospirales bacterium
TCGTGGGCTCGGAGATGTGTATAAGAGACAGATAATGAAAACATTAATAATATCAACTCTTTTTATTGCATTTTCTACAATGAGTGCAATTTCACAAGATATCTCTGGCGTATGGCATGGTGTTTCAAAAAGTCCAGATAATAAGGATGTACTATTTGTCTTTCTTTTTGAAAACGCTCAAGATGGGTATATGTCGACCATGGCTGTTCCTACTTTTGATGTTTCGGACATCAAACCCAAAACAACCACGTTTGAAAATGGAAAATTAAGTATTGATGGTTCAAACGTAGGAATGAAATATGAAGGATTATTAAACGAAACTACACAGGAACTTGAAGGGTATTATACTGAAGGTGGAGCTGTACTTTCCTTAGTATTAAAAAAAGGGAATCCAATAATGCCGATTCTCAACAGACCTCAAGTTCCGGTAAAACCCTTTTCATATTATGAGGAGAACGTGGTTTTTGAAAATGCAGAGGCTCATATATCCCTTGCAGGAATATTTACACGCCCTGAAGGAAATGAAAAATGCCCAGTGGTTATTTTAATTAGTGGAAGTGGTAGACATGACAGAAACGGGAGTATACCTACACACAAACCATTTTTAGTGCTTTCAGATTATCTTACACGCAAAGGCATTGCGGTGTTGCGTTTTGATGACCGCGGTTTTGGTAATTCGACAGGTGATTATAGTAAAGCCACAACTGCTGATTTTGCACAAGATGTATTAAGTGCCCTGAGTTATTTAAAATCGAGGACAGATATAAATGCAAAACAGATTGGGTTAATCGGGCACAGTGAAGGAGGAATAGTAGCTCCTTTGGTATCCAACCAAACTCCTGATATCTCATTTATTGTAACCTTAGCTGCCACAGGAATTCTTGGAAGTGAAGTATCAGTTATGCAATCTAAAACACTGAGATCCTTTCCTGTTCCTGATGAAGCTGCTTTTGAGCAAAATGTAAGAAAAGCAATAGAAATAGCATCTTCCGACAAAGAAATTTCTCTAAAAAGAGAAGTATTAATGGCGCATAATATCTCTTATTTGACCCCAATTTTAAAATCTTTAGGTGCACCAGATGAGCATATTTCTGCATTTATTAAAAAAGAAACCGAAGGTGTTTTAAAACCTTGGAACAAGTATTTCTTTAATTATAATCCATCTGATGAATTTGAGAAATTAAGTATTCCTGTGTTGTCCTTAAATGGGAGTAAGGATACTCAAGTTAATGCATTTATAAATCAAGATGCAATACGAAATGCTTTAATTAGGGGGAATAATAAGAATTATAAAATTGTGGTGTTAGAAGATTTGAATCATTTATTTCAAGAATGCGTAACGGGTAATATCGATGAATATCAAGAGATTGAACAAACTATATCCCCAATCGCATTGAAAGAAATTTCCAATTGGATATTAGAAGTAATTCGGATGAAATAGCACTATTTGAAATAAGGCAGTTTCTTTTCATATATGACAGTTTCAAAATATACTATGAAACGGCCAAAACTTTATATGCAAGAAACACAATGCATAGTAGCGCAGCAAGCAAGGGGAAAACGAATTTCCTGTTCCACCAACATTTCTTTCCATAATCCATAAAGGCCAACTTGGTCTGTGACAAATTGACCATTACAAAAACACTTATGATTACATAACTAGTAGCATTTGCCAGTTGAACTATCGGTATAAAAACAGCCAAAACTACAATCCCGATAGCCATGGCTATGGTCGCCTGCATAGGAGTACGAAACTTCTTATGTACTTGATGAAACATTTTTGGAGCGCTATTCTGACCAGCCATACCGTAAAGGACCCTGGATCCCATAATGACTTGGGCTAGGACTCCATTTAGTACAGCAACCAAACTAATGAGACTTATTATGTAAGCATAATGTTGGCCTTTGTGAGCTATTATATCTGCCATTGGTGCATTGGTAGTTGAAAGTTCGTCTAACGGCAAGGAAAGAACGGCAACTATCGCGACGAGTATGTATAAGAACAATGCAATAAATAAACTGCCCATTATCGCAATTTGCATACTCTTTTTGGGATCTTTGACTTCTTCAGCTACATTTGCCAGATCTTCAAACCCAACGAAAGCATAGAAAGCTAAGAATGCACCTTGAAACACAGCGAATATATCATAGCCAGGTGCAGCAATGAACATTTCGGAAAACTGGGAAGTGAACTTATCTAGATCGATGTCTGCTACAAAGATGACGAATAGGAGACCACCGACTTCAATCAACGTTATCAATCCGATCACATTCAATGATTCGCTGATGCCCCAAATAGCAAGGATGCAAAGTAGGGTCATAGTAACGGTAATAACCCATGGATCTGGTATTTCTATAAACACGTCGAGGTAACCAACAAATCCTTTGATGATAGCTGCAGCTGAAATGAATCCAGTGAGAATTACTCCCCATCCAACTAAAGTGGCCAATCGTTTTGAGTTAAATGCCTTAACCACATATACAATCTCTCCACCACTTTTTGGAAACCGCGGTGCAAGGAGGGAATAGGAGTACGCGGTCAATCCTGCTAACACTCCAGCCATGAGGAAGGAGAGTGGAGCCAATGTTCCTGCATAACCTGCAACTTTACCCACCAGTACATAAATACCCGCACCCAACATGGTTCCAATCCCGTACAATAGAATTTGAACTGTACCGAGTTGTTTCTTTAGCCCTACTTCTTTTTGTTCTTTCTTCAAATTTTAGTGTTTCTATAAAGTTAAAGGATTGTTTGAAGGAATGGAAGTATTTTAAGGCATTTAATGAATATAAAGATTAGAAAGAGGAAAGAAATCAAAATATATTCAAATATATTCAATCAGTGAATGGTTAGATACAATTGGAGACTAAAATTACAGCAAATACTATTGTAAATAATGTCCATGACATGCAAATGCAAACCACCATATTTTTACAGAAAAATTGTCGAGTAATAAATAGAACACACTAAGGATATTAAAATGAGCGAATATTCACCTAAAGAAGAAAAATTAAACATAATAACACATGCCATTGGGTTGATCTTAAGCATTATTGCCTTTATTTTATTGATTATAAAGGCCACTGAATTTGGAAGTGTTTGGAATGTTGTAGCCGTGAGCATATTCGGAGTGAGTTTAATAGTATTATATGCTGCTTCTACTTTATACCATAGTGCAACGAAGAAGGAATTAAGATACAAATTGCAAATTTTTGATCATTCAGCTATTTATGTCCTCATTGCAGGCACATATACTCCTTTTACTATAATTACCCTAAATGGAATAACTGGTTGGCTGATTTTTGGAATTTCATGGGGAATGGCTTTAGTAGGAGTTACATTAAAATTATTTTTCACTGGAAGATACGATGCCATTTCTACTTTAATGTATATACTGATGGGTTGGATGATTGTATTTGTCTTAGGACCTTTAATCGATGGGCTTCATTTTGATGGAGTGCTATGGCTAATTGGAGGAGGCGTATCTTATACAATAGGTGCTATTATATATAGTATTAAAAAAATAAAATTCAATCATGCGATCTTTCATATATTTGTTTTACTTGGAAGCTTCTGTCATTTTTATTCAGTGTACTTTTATGTGCTGCCAAGTTAGATGTATTCCCAATTGATTTAGCAAATGAAATATCAATTTAAGCAATCATTATTAAGAAACCAATGAAACTAAACATCATACTATTATCAGTATTACACTTTGTTCTGCTTGGATGTCAAGTTAAGAATAAGGTGAACCCTATTGATTCAAAAGTGAATACACACGAATTGAAATCTTCCAATGAGATTGATTTTTAATTAATCAAAGCATGGGTTAAGGGTAAAAAGGTCGTCTCAATTGGTGAAAGCACACACGGGATAGGGGAGTATTATGCATTGAAATCTGAAATAGTTCAATATTTGCATAAAGAGATGGGCTATGAGGTTATAGTTATGGAAGGAAGCTTTGCAGACATACAATTAGCATGGGATGATGTAGATAATTTGGATTACTTAGGATTGAGGGATGCAACTGTATATGGAAATTTTAAATACCAAGAAATTGAATCATTATTTAAATACATAAAAGAGAACTCTAAAAACGAAAAACCTTTATTGTATGCAGGGTATGACCCTCAAGTCGAGGGATATTATTATTCTGTCTCTTATACACATCTGACGCTGCCGACGAAGAGGATAGTGTAGA
>CAJXUU010000400.1 GCA_913061325.1 uncultured Saprospirales bacterium
TTTGTTCTTCATAAACTCCTGAGCGTACCATAAATCGAACCGTATCAGATACACCTCCGATATTGAGGGAATTCACAGCTTCTCCGAAAGAGCTAAAATCTGGAGTAATCCCGCCAATCGTAAAATCACCAGCTAAGTATGAATACAAATCTGAAATTTGAATCGTATCATTTTGCATCTGATTGTCTGGATTACTATTGGGAAGTGATGTCCAAGCTTTGATACTGTAGGCTATTCCAGCCATGAAATCATAATTTCCAATATCTAAACTTACTTGACTGCCAGCAGGTAAATTCCCTGTCCAATTATATACTGTTTGTAACACCCCATTTACTTCCCAATTGACATCCGTATTTAACAAAGGATTTGTGCCAAAATTTTGCAATGTTATATTTACATCTGTGATACCACTTTCGAAAGGCATTGCAGGTGTATTCAATGCAATAATGCCTGCATCGTCATCTAAAATAGAGTTGATAATAATTGGATTAGTATTATTGCACGAAGCCAGCATTAAACTAGAATTACACAATGAAACTAAAAACACTAATAGGAAAAGGAAGTTAAATTTACTCATCTACTTTTGACGATATTAAAAGGCATTTAAAAGATGCGGCAAGGATAAGTCAATATTTCTACTTTGTTTTAACAAAAATATTTTAATTAGGCTAGCTGTTAAGCATTTTTGTACATAGTTGCAACATCTAACGCTTGGAAACATCTAGCCAATCAATAGTTGGATTTTTCCTTAAGCGAGCAGCCAAAAACAGTTTTTCATTCTTCACTTTGATTTTTATTCTACTATTAAGGCTAAATATTTTAATTTTGGAAGATATCGGCAAATAAGCTCCATGATACAAAATATAAAGACAAATACAAACTGCTTGATCTAGAACCAACAAAAGAAAATGATTTTGCTTTGATAAGTTGTCCCAAATGTAGTTGCAATACACCCGCTGCAAATATTGACCTATCTGATAAGCTGGCAAAATGTGATAATTGCAATGCTATATTCTCAATAAAAGATAAAGTGGTAGAATTGCAATTTGACACATCAAATGAACAAATAGCAAAACCTGTCGGAGTCGACATTTTAGAATACAATGGTCAACTAGAGCTCACTTTAGATCAACCAACACCTATATTACACATACTATCAGTTTCTTTCAGCCCACTTCTAGCTCTTATATCTTTAGGACTCTTTGCCGACAAAGGTATTCCTTTGCTAATTTATGTATCCGTGGCATTCACATTTGCCTTTGTCTTTTCTCTCATTAGTCTTATCAGATATAAAAGAAATAAAATCTTTGTGACAGTAACAAAGGAAGATCTCGCCATCGAATATAGGCCCAAGAACTTTATCAATGACAAGTTTTATTCGTCAAAAAAAATTGAGCAATTATTTATCAAAAAAGATGCAAATGGGCTTACCTTACAAATGGTAATCAATGAAGCTGAAGGACAAAAAACACAAAAATTAATTGGTAGATTTACTGACATTACTAAAGCCAAGTATATAGAACAAGAAATAGAAAGATTTCTAGCAATTAAAAACAAACGTGTATCCGGAGAAGAAATGTAAAACTATCGCTCCCTGTGTTTTTTATTGAATACAAAATCCTGATCATTCAAAGTCTTCAGAAAAGAAAGAATGTCAGATTTATCATTGTTCGATAGTTTTAAGTTTTTTTCAAGGCGGCTTGATGAATTTTCTCGACCATAGTTTACAACATCGTCCGTATAGTGGTTAAGTACTTCTCTCAATTTTTCGAATCTCCCGTCATGCATATATGGTTTTGTATAAGCAAGGTTTCTAAGAGAAGGAATTTTAAAAAGTAAACTATCACTTTTAATTTTGGTTATCGAACCTCTGCCATAATCCATTAGTGTAGAATCTATCTCTAGACCATTACTCGCAAAATCACCGTTGGTGAACAATGGTTCTGAATGACAACTACTGCAGCTCGCAATAAATATATCATACCCCTTCTTTTCTTGGGTAGAGAATGTATCTAAACCTTCTCTGATCTTATCGTATTTAGAATTACCAGAGACAAGAGTCAACTGAAACTGTGATATGGATAATAATAATCGTTGTCCTGTAATTGTCGAATCACCAAAAGCTTCATCGAACAATGTTCTGTATTTATTAGATGACTCTAATTTCGAAATCACATTTAGTAAACTATCTCCCATCTCTGACGGACTAGTTATGGGCGCTAGTGCTTGCATATCCAAGTGATTGATTGCCCCATCCCACATAAATAAATTTTGCCATGCTAGATTAAATAAAGGCGGAGCATTTCTTATACCAATCTTATCATCAATACCATGGCTAAGATCATGATCTGTATGTGCAAATGCATTGTAAGGAGAATGACAAGAAGCACATGAAATACTTCCATCCAAGGACAAAATAGGATCGTAAAATAACGCTTTTCCTAGCTTGACTTTCTGTTCCGTTAGTTTGTTGTTTGAGAAATCATAAACAGGTTCTGGAAAGTGATTTGGGTATTCTAAATCTATTGTTTCGGTCAGCAAAAAGCCAACCAAAACCACAAATAATCCCAACAAACTGACCAACCACTTTATCATTCTACAATTTTAAAAAGTGATGCTGCCTCTTGCGCCATAGAAACCGCTTTTGCTTTTGGACTCATAATTTCGTACACTTTTGACACATCCACTGATTCTATTAGTTCTCCAATATCAAAAACTACATAAATTTCATCTTTTATAATGATTGGAAGAGAAACTTTTTGCATGGCGTTAAAGGGTGCTAAGAATCCCCCTAGGTGAAACTGAAACTTATTTTTTCGACCTGGACATTTATCTGATTTTCCTTCGATTTTAAAATTGATATACCCACTCTGCCATGCCCAATACATTCCATGCATAGGATCAAGGTCCCCTGACATAGCACCTGAAACATTTGTAAGACTATCCACACCGAGATTAAAATTTAAACTATTTGCAGCTAAATTTTCTGGAATCTGCAGCATAATCGTCATGCCTTTTGGCTCATCAAAGTCCAACAAATGGTAACTGTCTTTTTCAATCCAATCGCCCTTATCTGAACTAGATAAACCAATATTACTGAGATAAAATTTTAGCTTTGAAATCGTGATGTCGTAATTGTCTACTTCGTCGTTTAACTCAAATAATTCTCCTTTATATACTGGAATAAAACTAACTGAAATACTTCTTAGTGATTGAGCTGAAAGCATAAGACTAATCGCGGTAAACAAGATCACAAGACTGCTCTTCATTATTTCTTATTATGGGGTCTTCTATTTCTGTCAATTTTTGACATTGCTTCTAACCTATGTTTTAAAAAAGAATCAAACAGAGGAAGCTGTTCTTCCTTCAATATACTTTTCAAAACATTCAAATGATTATATGTAGATGTAAGTTTCCTCCCTTCTAGTTCTTTCATTTTTTGTATTGCCACAGCTTGTTCACCCGTTTCTTGGCTATTCCTTAGGCTGTATAGATAAGGTTTGAGTATTTCTAATTGTTTCTCTTTTATTGTTTTCATCTCCTCATGATGTAATTCTACTTTCTTCAAAAATATATCATGCTGGACTTCATCCATTTTAAAGTGATCCTTAACATTAAGTCTATCATTTCCACCTGGTCCACCTTTTGGTTTCGTAATCAGAAATGCAGATACCAATATTATATTCAATATTAAAAGTGATGTGGCAGCAACTTTATAAAATTTGAGCTTATTCATATTCGTCATATAAGTTATAGTCAGAAATAAGTTGTACTTCGTTTTCGTACACGATGTATGATGCGTCGGAAATTGTCTGTGTGTTTATACTTTGAATTGCAACAGCATTGATAATCACTAATATTGAAGCTGCGACACCAGCTAACCCCAAATGTCTTACGCTAATAGGTTTCACTTTAGTCGTTTGTGACAAAATCTTCTCAAACAAAGAGGCACTTGGCACCAAATCCGTCTTTCCTTTATGACTATTCATCACACTTTCAATCCATATATTTTTTTCTTCTTTCATATTCTCTGCTATTATGACACCTAGATTTACTTTTTCCTTCTATTTGGGTATAATTTTTCTAAACTTTTTCTAAGATTTCCCTTTGCCCTTTGAAGTAATGATTCAGTTGCTTTCAGGCTAGCACCCATAATACTGTCTCTTATACACATCTCCGAGCCCACGAGACAGGCAGAAAT
>CAJXUU010000401.1 GCA_913061325.1 uncultured Saprospirales bacterium
CGAGATTTCTGCCTGTCTCGTGGGCTCGGAGATGTGTATAAGAGACAGGTTGTGATCGGAATATTTAACTTTCTACATTTTGTAGCTATCCCAAGAGTCCTATTCAAAATAGTTCTATCTAAACCAAAACTATTTTTGTAGTATTTTTTTCCTTTTTTGATACACGTAGGCTTTCCATCCGTGATCATCATTATCTGTTTGTTAGGATTCTTTCTTTTTCTTAGAATATCCATTGCTAACTCCAGTCCTGCTACAGTATTGGTATGATAAGGTCCTACTTCTAAATATGGTAGATCTTTTATTTCTATTTGCCAAGCATCGTTTCCGAACACAATTATGTCCAAGGTGTCTTTTGGATATCGAGTAATGATCAGCTCCGCTAGTGCCATAGCTACCTTTTTCGCAGGTGTTATCCGATCCTCACCGTAGAGAATCATACTGTGTGATATATCAATCATCAGCACTGTACTTGTCTGACTTTGATAGTAGGTTTCATGTACCTGAAGATCATCTTCTGTCATCTTAAAATCCTCGATGCCATGATTTATATAGGAATTTTTAAGGGATTCAGTCATTGATATATTATCCAGTCTATCACCAAATTCAAATGGTCTCAGTTCAGAGGTAAATTCATCTCCACTGCCACTTACTTTAGTATTATGTTCTCCTTTTTTGGATTTTTTAAGTTGATCGAAAATATCATCCAATGCCTGCCTTCTAAGCGCTACCTCCATCTTAGAAGTTGGCGTAAACTTAGGGTTGTTTCTTTCCTTATTACTAATGAGGCCTTTATCAATTAGATCTTGGATAAAATCAGCCATCCCATAATTGTTATCGGTTAGCTTATATTCTTTATCTAGTTCTGTCAGCCAACTTAGAGCTTCCGCTACATCACCACTGGTATGCACAAGCAGTTCCTTGAATACCTTCAATAATTTCTCAAATGGATTATCTCCATTCGGATCGGGTACATACTCACTAAATCTCCATCCTTTCATCTAATACAGTTTATAAGTGCGATAATGAAAGTAACGCATTATTCTTAGATAAGTTGAGTTGTGAGGTTAACAATATGTAAATATCACTAATCATTAGCAATCGAAATTATCTCCTTTAATAAATTGCTGATGTGTTCCTCCTTTGTCAAAGCATTAATAACTGTCATCCTAAGATATCGCACTCCACCAATTTCAGTTGATGTGATGTAAAAATCACCTTGTTTGACCAGTTCATTCCTCAGTGCCAATTGATAGTCGTTTCCGTCCTCCCCAGATACATATCTAAAACAAATAATATTAGCCTCTGGATAATAAGGACACTCAAAATCAGGATGGGTAGAAATCATTTCATGAAACTTGCGAGTTATACTATATTGGTTATCAATATAATCCGAGAGTCCTTTTTCGCCTTCCGCCGCAAGAACCCAAAATAATTTTGTCCCAATCCCCGACTTAGTACATTCAATAGTATATGGCATCAGATCAAATCCTGGTTTCTCTTTGTCATGAAAGAGATAGCTTCCCTTCTGCTGAAAAGTATTGGCTAAGCTATTTCCATTTTTGAATAATACAGCAGCACACAAAGTGGATGTTCTTAACATCTTATGTGTATCCCATATCATGGAATCCGCTCTTTGTAGTCCTTTCATAAAGTGTTTTTCTTTATTAGAAACTAAAGCAGAGGCACCATGAGCACCATCTACATGAAACCACAGTTCATTCTCATTGCAGAATTGACCAATCTCATCTAACGGATCATATAATCCTGTTGATGTAGCACATGCATTCGCTACAACTGCCATTACACGTTTACCGCTTTCAATGGTTTGTCTATATACATTCTCTAGATGCTCAGGTTTCAATACTTCCATTTCAGAAGTGGGCACAGATACGAGATTCCGATTCCCCATTCCTATGATAGATATCGCCCTAGCTATAGAATAATGAGCAACTTCTGATCCCATAACAACCAAATCTCCCGGGTTCCCTTGATCCCAAGCTTCTGGTGCTATTCGCGCTCTTGCAGCGAGAAGTGCGGTTAGGTTTGCTATTGATCCCCCATGTGTTAATACTCCACTTCCATTTCCATCTTTCTGAGTAAAATCTTCAATGCTATCTCCAACGAACCATCCCGCTTTTTGTAACATCCAATTGATTATTGTTTGTTCTATAACAGCACTACTTGGTCCCATCTCATAAATAGCCATAGGGTTATTGATAGCACCACTTATAAAGTCTGCCACTGCAGATGCTAAATGTGAAGACGACACTTGATGACCAATGTAATGTGGATGATGCATCCTTTGACTATTATCAAGATATGTTTTTAGGAATCCTGAGACGTTATCTTCGTTTATTCCTCCTTCTTTTATCCACTTTGTCAAATTTAGATCACCAGACAGTTTGGAGGCCAATTCTTGCTTTAGCACCTTGCCTCTACCTGACATGCTCGTTTCAATATAGGATTCAATCTGAGGTAGGATTTTCTTTATAATCACTGATAATTCTGAGGCCTTATTTTTCATAGACAACTAATATTTCATGAATTTGTATCCTTGACCTTTTTCCACTAATAAATACATTCCACTCGGATAATTGGTGACATCAATCTGATTAAGACCTATTCTAATTAGGCTTTCATCCATTTTCAATCCGTTTACATTAAATATTTGTACTTTGGTATTTCCATCAGAGAACACCTCCAAAGTATTAGAAACCAAAGTCCTTATAATTTTGAAATCACTTGTTTCTAATATTGCTTTTTCTGTTGATGTAATAATACAATCTGAATCAAACGGCTCTAACTCTATCGGATTACCGAGTGTCAAGTCTCTACCATCGAAAGCTGGATAATCTGGCTTATATTTTAATGTTCTGAAAACATTATTTTGAAATACTGGATCACCCTGAGTAATTGGCCCAAGACTACTTCTCATTGGGTTGATATATTCCCAAACAATCTCGCCATTTTCAGTAACTTCTATGAATCTACCATTCCCCCCAGAACAAATAAATGCATTCCCATTTGACAAAAATTGTACACTTGATATCCTACTGGAGTAAATTCCAGATTCCTCATAAGTCCAATCAGGTTCAGAGGGGCCAAATGCTTCTTCGCTATCCAGAATATAATTAAATTCATCAACAGGTGGAGTCCATCTTTCCACTCTTGATCTACCGGGTATCCATTCGTTATTAAAAACAGAAAGGCTTCCTCCATTCGGAACATCATCGGCTATCCATTCTATATTATGCTGCTTAAAAAGAACTTGATCTTGAGGTGTACCTCGATCGTACACTTGCGGGTTACCGTATCTGTACAAAATATCACCTCCCCTATCAGAATTTCCTCCTAATGAGGTACTTGCTTCTTCGGTAGTTGTACTATGGTCAAGAATCCATATCTCACTGAAATCCCTTGAACTAACTGCGATTTGATCCAATTGTTCATTATACGCAATTGCATTGAAGTGCGCCCAATCCCGATCTAATCCTTCATCAGCGGGCAGGAAATTAAAATCCATTTTTCCAGGATTTTCAGATATGACCCCAAAGTTCGGCTTATCTGGGAATTGATCCTGAACTAAGTGATCTGCCATGCTCCATTCCCATACTATCTCTATATCGTTATTACCTACAATTCTAATTTCAAATATCTTCTCTATCCACATATCAGCATCATAGCTTCGCCCTGCAGCCACGGCCTCTTCTGCAGATAAGGCTGTCCATGCCAAGGCCAAAAAATTACCATTTGGTAATGGTTCTATATCATGGTGTGATTGCATATTTTCATCTGAGAATTCATAAGACCACAATAAATCACCATCCCAAGAGAAAAGCTCAAATAGACCACCTACACCACCTCCATTGAAACTCCCTCCTACTCTACCGCATCTCAAGAGATTTCCATCCTCCAGAAGATAGACGCCTAGCCCTGGTGTAACTTCACTTTGCCAAGTTTGTACTTCAAATCCACAATTGTCAATTAAGTGAGTCGTTCGACTATTAGAAAACAGTGTATACCCGTTTAAGGATGTATCATCATTGATAAACAAGCCAACAGTTTGTTCTTGTGAGGATAAGCTCAATTGCATAAATAAAAATATACCTAGTAACAAATGTTTCATCTAAATTATTTTTTTCGATCTAAAAGCTGTCTCTTATACACATCTCCGAGCCCACGAGACAGGCAGAAATCTC
>CAJXUU010000402.1 GCA_913061325.1 uncultured Saprospirales bacterium
CTATCCTCTTCGTCGGCAGCGTCAGATGTGTATAAGAGACAGTTATAATACTCACTCTGATAAGGGGAGTGATTCAAAACATTTGGACGATCTAGTTCGTGAGTTTTTGAATACGGTGGATAAAGCGGTTGTGAAAGTAAGCAGCAAATCAGGTCTAAACTGCTTTGTCGTTTGCACTGAGGACAATTTTAGTCGTTTAATGCAAGTAGCTGACAAATCAACAATTTATAATGGTCATGCTAATATTGATTACAACAAAACGGATACAAATCATATTGCAAAACAAGGTTGGGAAAAAGTTAAAGCTATTCATCATAATCAAAGAACTGAAGCTATTGGTGAAATAAAAGAAGCGGTCGGTCTAGGGAATGTTTTGACAGACTTACATGAAATTTATCAAGCTGCTATCGATGGACGTGGTGATTTGTTAATGATGGATGAAGATTTTTCTCTTGCTGTAAACATGGGAAACGATGGCGTTTTTGATTTGGAGGCTGACAAAACAAAACCAGATTTTATAGATGATATCACATCCAATATTGCTTGGGAAGTACTCTCTAAGAAGGGTAGAGTATTTTTCACCAAACAAGATGAAATTAAGGACATAGGTGAAATTGTATTAAAAACTAGGTATTAAGCCACTTTATCTCCGAATTATGGTACGGATTTATAATACTACCATCGGAATGTACCACTGAAATTCCTAAAGTTGCTTCCTCGAACATGGATTGCAACAACTCTTGATTTTCCATAGAAGAATAATTATTAGTTTAAAATATTTTTCATAATACTCAATAATTCGACCATCTGAAATGGCTTTGTTAAATACGTATCTGCTCCAAGGTTTTTACCCATTACTATTTCCTTTTGTTGAGCACTAGTTGTGAGGAAAATAAATGGAATTTTAGATGTAAATGGTGGAGATTGGATGGCAGCAAATACTTCGTAACCATTAGTCTCTGGCATTGCGATATCACAAATGATCAAATTAGGATTTAGAAGCAATGCTTTTTCAAGACCGATTTTTCCATTAGGAGCTGTGATTACTTGAAAGCCTTCTAAATCTAATATTTCCTCAAGATTTTCCCGAATATCTGAATTGTCTTATATAATAGGAATCGACTTCATCACTAAATATGTCTTTTTTTACGAAAAGATCTCTTCAAGAATGGGCAATGTTTTAAAAAAAATAAGAATCCAAGAGAATATGAAAACTCATCAATTTATTATATCAATGAAGATACTCTAAAAAGGTGACAATGAAGCAATTATGTAATGTTTGGATGTCACCATTTTCTAGTTCTACAAATTTGATATAACCGCTCACACCAGAGTCTGATATTTCATTTAGATCATAAGAAACGTTATTTCCGGTTGTTTTTCCATTATCATCACCACAGCTAGTTATTGTGAAAGCTGTAATTACTAATAAAGCCATTATGTATTTCATTAAATTCATTTTCATATATTTCATATTTTTTAGTTTATATTTTTATTGTTTATTACTTTCTTACCTTACCAAATGGTAGATAGATTTGTTCGGTTTTCTCTGGTTTTTATTCTTTAGATTTTTTAAGGGTACTAAATCTTGTAATCAAGAGTACGTATCTCTCGATTATTGGTTTTTTTAATTTTATTCTCGAATGAACTTTATGATAATCACTATCTAAACTTTTATGGTAGTATTCGTTCTTAAATGATACCTCCCAATTGTTTATTCTGAGATTAATTTTCTTTCAGTTTTATAGCTGAACATATTATAGTAGAAGAGTTCCCAGGCTTGATGAATATTAAAATTGAATCTTTTTTTATCATTATTGGGCTGGAACATATCCATCATAGGTACTCCACCTTTTATACCAAAATCTAAAGTTCTAATTGGGTATGGGATCATAATATCATTTTCATCAAATGCTTTTTTAATTGCTTTCATTGCATTTGATCGCTCAATTAAGTAATCAGTTTGACCATTACTTTTAATCCAAAATCTAGTTGTAAAATTAATTGAGCTGTCTCCAAATTCATTAAATACCAAATCGACAGGTTTATCTTTTAAGATAATTGATAGACGTCCTAATGTAGTTATCACTAAGTCCTCCACGTTATTCAAGTTGTAACCATAACTTACTCCACATGAAACATCGACTCTCCTTTCTCCAGAGATTGTATAGTTTGTCAATGGTTTCTGAATTACATCTTTATTGGGAATAATGACAATTTCTCCTGTAGGAATTTTAATTTTTGTAGCTCTCAAATCTATGTCTATAATAGTTGCGAAATGATCGTTTGTCTTTATTAGACCACCAATCCTATATAATTTTCTTGCCGACATAAAAACACCAGAAAATAGATTATTCATGGGATCCTGAAGGGCAAGACCAACAGCCAACCCAAGAACACCAGCTGTTGCTAGTGTTTTATTGATAGTCTCACCAAGATTAAGTACACTGAGTACTATAAACAGGATTGTAATACCGAATAGAACGGCAGTAAGATTGGATGTTAAATTAAGAATAGTCTTGTTAGACGTAAATTTAGATGTGGTTTTTACAGCCGCTTTTCTAATATGTTTAGAGAAGAAATATGCTAGCGTAGCAACTATACCAGCTATCAAAATATTAGGTATTTGTAGAATAAATTCATTTAACCAACTACCTAATTTCTCAGTGAGGTTATTAAAAGAGTTTGATAGTTGTTCTTAAAATGAGTCCATATTAAGTTTTATTGTTTATTATCTTTTTATGATTTGGTTGTAATTGTCTGTTTAGAGTTAGAATAATTGGATTCTTGGTGAAATAATTATTTCACCAAGAATTATTATAATTGAGATCTTATTGTTCTTTTTGAATCAACTTTTCATGGAAGATGTTATTGATGACTCCCCATACAATTATTTGATGTGTTCCAGTTGTAATGTCTATGTTTTAGTGCAATTTTTGGTTCTGTGTCAAGGGGCGTACTTTATAATATAAATGTTCTATTATAATCGGATTACTTCCTATTGTTTATGCATGTTCTTGCTTCAGGCATTGCCATTAATCTTGCTGGAGAAATATTTCCTCCTGTTTTTTCACAGATACCATATTTACCCGATTTAATTTTTTTTAGCGCTGAATCATAATTTGTAAGTTTGTTCTTTGCTCTTCTCTTCATACTCATAAGCATTTCTTTGGTTCGGATTTTAAATGCATCATTATCATAGTCAATAAATGAGGTTTTGATATAATCGTTTTGATCTTCAATGAACTTTTCTATTGTCAATAATTCTTCCTTTTTATTTCTTTTTCTTCTTTTTAATTTTGATTTTAAATCTAAAATATCTGTTCTGTTTAGTTTAGTATTTGTCATATTTATTTTTAGTTATTCTGTTTCTTGGCTATTGTGCTATCGAACTTTAGGGTAATACCGCCAATTTTTATCTTAATATTCTATCAAACCATGACGAGTAATGTCCATCATGTTTATAGTTTTTAGAGATAGAAGGATTTTGTTAGACTCTGCTTGACTTGTCTTCATTTTTCAGAGATATCAAAGTATTATTTCATTTTTGATACTTTCTTTTTGATAGCCTTATATTCCATGTTCCTTATAATCATTCTTGACTTCGATTCATTAATTTTGGACTGATTCTCTTTTAGCTTCTTCATCAATTCCTCATTGTCTTTTTTTAAGTTAGCTATCTCCTCTTCGCTGTCCATCACATCTTCTTTCAAATCTTTTCTCTTGTTAGCTAACTTAGCTATGTTTTTTTTAGATTCATTTACTTTATCCATATGATATTCAGGTAAATATTCTGACAAGAAATTATATATAATTCCTCTTAGCTCCGCAAATTCATATGGATGATCTTTTTCAGTGATCCAATTGTTATATCCAAAAGAAGCGAAAACGTTTAATTTTGTATAACCTTCATTTGTTTCGTCAACTTTAACTTTCAAGTCAATTTTATTTGAACTTATTTGTTTAATTACAACACCGATTGCTGTCATGAACTCTTTAGTGAAAATAATAATTTTTTACCGTCAAGATCAACGTCATAATTATCATCCATCCAATCCTCAAACTTATCTTTTATAGCTGTCTCTTATACACATCTGACGCTGCCGACGAAGAGGATAGTGTA
>CAJXUU010000403.1 GCA_913061325.1 uncultured Saprospirales bacterium
AGATTTCTGCCTGTCTCGTGGGCTCGGAGATGTGTATAAGAGACAGGTATATGGTGATTCTCTATGAAATTCGTGCATGTAACGCTAAAATGACGCTAAAGTAGTTTTTAATCAATTGTATATCAAATTTTTTGTATGAGTTAGAATAATCGAACTCAGGTTATTATACCCTAGTTGTAAACTATTAATGATTTCTTTTATCTAGGCCCCACATCAATTTACCTCGAATTGTCTTCATGAATGTAATGTCATTAGGATGTGCAAGCTTGATAGTAAAATTTGCTTTTTGAATGCTTATTTGATGATCAGCCGTTATTGTTTCATATCTAGAATCTAGTGTACAGAGGAAATTCTCCGATCTACCTTCAATTTCAAATGATATTTTCGAATCCTCAGAAAGCACTATTGGTCTCACATTCAAATTATGCGGTGCTACGGGTGTGATCACGATATTCCCACTACTTGGAAAAATAATTGGTCCACCACAACTCAATGAATATCCTGTACTTCCAGTTGCTGTAGATACTACTATACCGTCCGCCCAGTAGCTATTTAAAAACTTACCATCGACATATGTATGAATGGTAATCATAGAGGAAGTATCCCGTTTATGCAAAGTAAAATCATTTAAAGCATAAGGTAATTGATTGAACAATGGTAAATTACAGTCTAAATGAAGCAGTGTCCTCTCTTCTGTATAATAATCTCCCTTAAGTACACCTCTCAATGCTTCTTTAATCTTAGTCTTCTCTATACTAGACAAAAACCCAAGTCGCCCAAGATTTATCCCTAATACAGGAATTCCGCTATCTCTTACTACATCTATAGCATTCAATATTGTGCCATCGCCACCTAGGGTAACCACCATATCTGGCTTTTCTTGCAATAACCCTTTGTAATCAGAAACAACAGAATATTGGGGAATTTCTATTTTTGCACTTTTTAACTGATCAGCATATTCACTATATATTGCCAACTCTGTATTCAGCTCAGCAATAACAGAGAATAAGTCCAAAACGTACGCTCTATCCTTCTCTTTAAATAATTGACTATATATAAATAGCTTCATAGATTTGTCTTCTTGATTGGTTGATTATTGCAATATACAATTATGAAATAAGAACACAATCATGCTGAATGCATAGCTATCTCAATACCCATAATATTACGATACATTTCAATGGCATAATCGTCCGTCATTCCAGAAACATAGTCTATCACTCCCATTACTTTATCATATGAAGTTGCAGAATTATCTACTCGAAATTGTTCGGGAAGAAGTACCAAGCTCTTTTTTTCTATTCCTGATGGACTTTCATTTATGATTGCTGGCACAAATATGTCTAGTAATCCAGACATAACTTTATACCCAGCTAACTCAACTTTGATTACAGAATGATGATCATAAATTTTACTAACTGATAGTTTTTGGATATCATGAAGACTTGGACATTTTGTTTCTACATCATCCATCAATGTAGATGAATAGTTACCATTTATAATAGATGCTGCATTGGACTTAAAAACATCTGCACTTTCATTCACCAAAGTATTGATCACTTTCGCTCTAAGATATGCAACGGACTCATTAGCATCTTTCAACTTTAACAATGTGTCTTTTATTTTTGAAATATTATTATCAGATCTGTTTGCTTCTGTTAATACATTTAAAAAAGCTTCATAAATTTCTTCCTTAGATACAATCTTCAATCTATGTGCATCTTCCATGTCTATTATTCGATAGCAAATATCATCCGCAGCTTCAACCAAATAAACAAATGGGTGTCGAAAATAAGCCAATGGACTATCCTCTTCTTGATACATATTGGTGTCAGATACTATCTCGTTAAATATGAACTTCTCACCTTGAAAAAACCCATACTTCTTCCTATGTTTAGCTTTCGACTTTGCCACAGATTCACAGGGATATTTCAATATCGATGCAAGAGTAGTATAAGTTAAACTAAGCCCTCCCTCCATCTTTCCTTTGAAATGATGCGTCAATATTCTTAATGCGTTTGCATTCCCTTCAAAATCTGTCAGATCACCCCATTCTTTATTATTAAAATATGACCTTAGATCTAGTCCTCCTATTACCGAATTTGCATTCTGAATAAAATAATTTGATATGGCTTTTTCACCACTATGGCCAAATGCAGGATTACCCACATCATGTGCCAAGCATCCAGCTCCAATAACTCCTTTCAAATCATATTTATAAAAATGTTGAGCCTCTGTATTTTCTCCAACCTTTTCAGCTATAAAATCTCCTAATACTGACCCCAATGATCTGCCTACTGAAGCTACTTCAAGAGAGTGAGTTAGCCTATTATGAACAAAAGTACTACTCCCCGGTAATGGAAAAACTTGCGTCTTATTTTGTAGCCTTCTGAATGCTGAAGAAAAGATAAGTCTATCATAGTCACGTTGGTAATCTGACCTTATATGAGGTGCTGTAGAATAAGAATATCCAGTTCGTTTAGCAGAAATACAATTAACCCAATTCATCATGGCGTAAGATTACCAATCTTTTTCTTAAATATCAAGATATTCTGTTGTCAAAAACATCAATAATTTTCAAAAACAAGACTTAAATTACCTTATTATCAATGTAGTATAGATTCAATAAAATTTATTTACTTTTGCGGCGTATTCATTATATGTCAAAATATATTAATACGTTATTATCATTTCATTTGAAACACATAAAAATATGAGCTTACTTACAATAGGAACAGTAGCCTTTGATGATATAGAAACTCCATTTGGCAAAGCTGAAAAAGCGATAGGTGGAGCATGCACATATGCAAGTTATGCCGCATCATACTTTACAGACAATATTAGACTTTGTTCTATAGTTGGAGCTGACTTTCCAATGGATGAGATAAAAGCTCTAGAAAATAGAGGTGTTGATATGGAAGGTCTTCAAATCAAACAAGATGGTCTCACTTTTTTCTGGGCTGGTAAGTATCATAAAAACATGAACCAAAGAGATACAATTGCTACGGATTTGAATGTACTGGATGATTTTGATCCTGTCTTACCTGAGTCCTACAAAAGTAGCAAGTACGTAATGCTAGGGAACTTGACTCCAGAGATACAAATGCAAGTCATCAACCAACTAGATGGTTCTCAGAAACTTGTTGTGCTTGACACAATGAATTTTTGGATGGATATAGCGATGGATAGCTTACTTGAAGTAATAGCAAAAGTAGATGTTATCACAATCAATGATGAAGAAGCAAGACAGTTGTCTGGCGAATATTCTCTAGTTAATGCCGCTTCGAAAATCCATAAGATGGGTCCTAAATATGTAATCATCAAAAAAGGAGAACATGGTGCTTTATTATTTTCAGAAGGAGAGATTTTCTCAGCACCTGCATTACCTTTAGCGCAAGTATTTGATCCGACAGGGGCTGGCGATACTTTTGCTGGAGGGTTTATTGGTTATCTAGCTCACTCCGAAGATATATCGTTCGAAAACATGAAAAGAGCAATCATGTATGGTTCGTGCATGGCATCTTTCTGTGTAGAGGAATTCAGCATCGAAAAATTAAGAAATCTATCAAATGATGACATTGTAGAAAGAATGGGTCAGTTCAAATCTATGACTCATTTTGAACTTTAAGAATTATAGTTTGAGTTAAATTTTACAATTTGACTTCATCAAACAGCCTCTTCAGAAATTCTGAAGAGGCTGTTTTTCATTAAGAGAAGAAGGTATTTTGATACTTTTAAAATGATACTTTTATAAAAAAAAGCCCTTCTACATTTCTGTAGAAGGGCATTCAATTATAATCTATTAAATTTTAAGTCATATTCTGATATAGAATATTTTCTTTCTAAATCCATGTTATTATCTTACTACAATCATCTTCTTTGTAGATGTGAATTCGTCACTTTCAATTGTGTAGTACATAACTCCTGTTATTCCTAAGTCCGCTGCATCTAATAATACCACATTCATTCCTTTTGATCCCACCGTATTTATTACTTTCAGAGTCTTACCTGCTACATCAGTCACTGTGATTGAAACAGGCAATTCCTCTGCCAATTCAAATCTGATCATCGTCTGATCTTTGAATGGATTCGGTTCG
>CAJXUU010000404.1 GCA_913061325.1 uncultured Saprospirales bacterium
AGATTTCTGCCTGTCTCGTGGGCTCGGAGATGTGTATAAGAGACAGGCATTGATTTGTAGAAGGGCTTTTTTAATTTTAGTCAACCTTTTTCAGAACTTGACAGAATGAAATAAAAACTTCAATCTGAATATAGACTGCTAATAATGTAAATATTGAATAGAGGTAGGGCATTAATATTTCCGTCTGATTTATTGGAACTTCAATATCTTTAATGAAAATTGGGCTTATAATAATATATGATATTAGGATTGCTAAAATGATACTTAACATACATAATTGTAATTAATGACGCTATACATAATTGGTGGTCTAGGAGCGGATGAAAGAGTTTTCGAAAAACTTAATTTGAAAACTCACTCAATTTGCATCAAATGGATACAACATGATAGTAAAGATTCGTTGAAAGATTATGCCCTTCGTTTAAGCAAACAAATTAACAAAAATGAAGAGTTTGGACTCATCGGTGTGAGTTTTGGAGGTATCATTGCCATTGAACTCAGTAATATATTAAAACCCAAATGTATTATCCTTGTTTCTTCAGTTTCCAAGAGTGAAGAATTACCTTTCAAGTATCTTAGAAGACCATTTTCAAAGTTGATTAAACTTATTCCAAATAGATTCGTAAAACCACCTCAGTTTATAATGAATTTCATGTTTGGTGCAGTTGATAAAGAGCTGTTATCTAAGATAATAAAGGATACTGATCCTCACTTCATCAAATGGGCACTTCATTTAATATTGACATGGAGGGGGAGTGGACCTAATGAAAATTTGATAAGAATTCATGGCACTAATGACAGACTGATTCCACTTAAAGGAGTTGCAAAGATGATCGATAATGGAGGACACTTTATGATTGTTGATAAAGCGGATGAAATATCGAATTACATCAATGAATATGTAAAGGGTTTAAAATAATATCTAGTCTAACAAAAATAATTAGCTCATCGATCTATCATGACATAAAAAAACCGAAGCAATCACTCACTCCGGTTTTATTCTATTTATTAAAATGAAATGTTTGAGTCATCCAAAATAACCCAAACTTTCAAATCATTATCTATAATCCTGCCTCAGCACTTATCTTATTAAGAGCACTTCCAGCTCTTACCCAGTCAATCTGAGCTTGATTGTAAGTATGTGCTACCGGGAATTCGTCGTTAGTACCATCATGGTGATCCAACTTAATTGTAAGGTGCTTACCTGGAGCCATCTGATCGTAATCCTTGATCGTTACGATGTCATCTTGTCTAACTAGTTCATAATCCGCTTTATCAACGAAAGTTAATGCTAGCATTCCTTGCTTCTTCAAGTTAGTCTCGTGAATTCTTGCGAATGACTTCACGATTACAGCATTGACACCCAAGAATCTTGGTTCCATCGCTGCATGTTCTCTTGATGATCCTTCTCCTAGATTCTCTTCACCGAATACCACTGTTCTGATACCTTTTACCTGATATGCTTTTGCAGAGTCAGGTACGCCTACATAATCATTTGTTACATAGTTCAGTACACTGTTAGGCTTGTCATTAAAGAAGTTGATTGCTCCCGTATAACAGTTCTCAGAGATATTTTCTAAGTGACCTCTATATTTTAACCATGGTCCAGCCATAGAGATGTGATCTGTTGTACACTTACCTTTTACTTTGATCAATACTCTCATGTCGGTCATATCATCTTGTGTGATAGGCTCGAATGGTGTCAATAACTGCAGTCTGTCAGAAGTAGGACTTACCACAACATTGATTCCAGATGAATCTTCTGCTGGAGCATTATATCCTCTATCTATTACATCAAAACCATCAGGCGGCAATTCATGTCCTGTTGGCTCATCAAATTTCACTTGCTCACCTTTATCATTCGTCAGCGTATCCGTCATCGGATTGAAATCCAATCTACCAGCAATCGCTACTGCCGCTACGATCTCTGGGGAAGCCACAAATGCATGCGTATTCGGATTACCATCTGCTCTCTTAGAGAAGTTTCTGTTGAACGAATGTATAATACTATTCTTAGGTGCATTGATAGGATCTTTGTATCTAGCCCATTGGCCTATACATGGTCCACATGCATTGGTCCATATTGTAGCATTTAGGTCTTCGAATATCTTAAGGATACCATCTCTTTCTGTTGTAAATCTAACTTGCTCAGACCCAGGATTAATTCCAAACTCTGCTTTCGTAACTAATCCTTTGTCTAGTGCTTGCTTTGCTATTGATGCAGCTCTTGATAGATCCTCGTAAGATGAATTTGTACATGATCCGATCAATCCCCATTCTATGTCGAGTGGCCAACCGTTAGCGGTTGCTTTTTCAGTCATTTCTTTACCCACAAGAGTAGAAAGATCTGGTGTGAATGGACCGTTGATCATAGGCGTCAATTCTGAAAGGTTGATTTCGATTACTTGATCAAAGTACTTCTCAGGATTTTCATAACATTCTGGATCTGCAGTTAAGTAACTCGCTACTTCATTTGCAGCGTCCGCGATATCTTCTCTGTCAGTAGCCCTTAGGTATCTGTCCATGCTCTCATCATACCCAAAAGTAGATGTAGTAGCGCCGATCTCAGCACCCATGTTACAGATTGTCCCTTTACCAGTACAACTAAGACTGATCGCTCCGTCTCCGAAGTATTCTACGATCGCTCCTGTTCCCCCTTTTACCGTTAGGATATCAGCTACTTTTAGGATTACATCTTTTGGTGCAGTCCATCCAGATAATCTACCTGTTAATTTTACTCCGATTATTTTAGGATTCTTAAGCTCCCAAGGCATTCCTGCCATTACATCTACTGCATCTGCTCCTCCTACACCGATCGCTACCATTCCAAGACCACCAGCATTTACGGTATGGCTATCCGTACCGATCATCATTCCTCCAGGGAATGCATAGTTCTCTAATACTACTTGGTGAATGATACCTGCACCAGGCTTCCAGAATCCAATTCCATATTTGTCAGATACTGATTCTAAGAAATTGAATACCTCGTTACTCGTATTGATTGCATTTTGTAAATCTGCATCTGCACCTATTTTTGCTTGGATCAAGTGATCACAATGCACAGTCGATGGCACAGCCACCTTGTCCTTACCCGCCATCATAAATTGTAACAATGCCATCTGAGCTGTTGCATCTTGCATAGCAACTCTATCGGGAGCGTAGAATACGTAATCTTTACCTCTTGCATAATCCTTAAGAGGTGATTCTGGGTGAAGGTGAGCATAAAGAATCTTCTCTGACAGCGTCATAGGTCTGCCAAGAACTTCTCTTGCAACTGCAAGTTTTTCTCCAAGCGTCTCATAATGCGCTTTTATCATGTCTATATCAAATGCCATAGATGTCTATTTTTTTATGTTTCTTAAAATGTAATTTCTCTAAATGTGCTCAAAAGTAAGCATAAATTATAAATTAATTTTGGAACTAATAAACAAGTTTTGTGAAGCAAGATAATTAGTTGAACCATAGATGTTTCTGTTGTTAAAGTATATCCAAGGAGCGGCGGAAATTAGGGAGTAGAGTCATTTATTCCTGATAAGGATGTCAATTGATACTAATAAATCGAATTGTCTTCTAAATACTATATTGATGTTATGGTTTGTGATTATTGCAATTTGGTTATTGTTTTCTAAGTTTGCAAATTCCCTTATATGTTTGGGCTATTATTTTTTTTAAGTGGCAAATTGTGTTTTTACTTATTTAAATATTCTACATTATGAATAAAATTCTACTTCAAACTGTAATTATTGCAGTACTCATACTCACTGGCTGTAGTGATCCTTGTGAAGATGTTGTTTGCGGACCTGGTATGTGTGATGATGGAACATGTATTTGTCCTGACGGGTATGATGGTTCATCATGTGAACTTTTGACAAATCGAATATTTGCTGGAAGTTGGACAATATCTGATCTTGATTGTAATTCTTCTGAACTAGGGCTGTTGACTAGTGTTACAATTGTACCAGATTTGAATTATGACCAGTTCACTGTCTGTCTCTTATACACATCTGACGCTGCCGACGAAGAGGATAGTGTAGAT
>CAJXUU010000405.1 GCA_913061325.1 uncultured Saprospirales bacterium
CCCAATGATAAAACCGATAATTTCTTTTTAGAATGAAAATGCCGACTTTAGTCGGATAGGTGAACCCACCTACTTCTAGTAGGTGGTGATTCAGTTGATTAGATATCACATAAAACAAGAAACAAGCTAGATTATTACCAATCCTGAATTTTTCAATAATTCAATTTCTTGGCTTTCCCAAAAAGAATCAAAATCATCAAAACTTCCTTCAAAATTCTTTCTAAGTTCCGTGAAATTAATTGGCGTTTCATTATTGACTTTCAAACGATCAAAAATAGAAACAAACCATTCTGCAACTTCGCGTTCCATCTCTATTTCTAGCGTCTCGTTTTTTAAGTGGAAAGTAAGCAAAAGATAGTCCTCATTAATATATTCTACGATAGGATCACTTCCTAACCAAACAATCTTTGACGATGGTTTTGGTTGGACAATCCCTTCAGTAGCTAGACATTCTTCTATGAACTGTGGATCAATACTTGTCTCGGGAATGTTAGTATTAAACCATTCTTGAAGTGGAAACTCGAAACAAACACCATGCATATAATTGAAAAGAGACTTTTTGAGTCCTTCGCTGAATTGGCTGTGATCTATTGCTGTGCTATCTACAAATTCTACATCATTATTGGCGAAGGTGATTTTTTTTTGATCTGGAATAATGCCGTACGAATCAGGATCTAAACCAACAGGACTATGTGCTGTCAATGCGAACTGATGCCAAAACCCAGATTGGATAACCCCCAACCCGAAAAGTTGACGCACCATCTCTAGACTATCCACAGTTTCTTGTACTGTCTGAGTAGGGTAGCCATACATTAGATAGGAATGCACCATGATTCCTGATTCTGTAAGATTCCGAGTCACTCTAGCGACTTGCTCAACAGTCACTCCTTTTTGGATAAGATCTAACAACCGATCTGATGCCACTTCCAATCCACCAGAAACAGCAATACAGCCACTACTTTTAAGTAAGCGACAAAGATCCCAGGTGAAGCTTTTCTCGAATCTGATATTTGTCCACCAGCTCACAACAAGACCTCGTCGAAGAATTTCTAGCGCTACTTCTCTCATCAATTTTGGCGGAGCAGCTTCGTCTACAAAATGAAATCCTTTTTCTCCTGTTTGAGCTATGATCTCTTCCATTCGGTCAACGAGCAACTTTGCAGTTACTGGTTCATATTTACCGATGTAATCCAGAGAAACATCACAAAATGTACATTTACCCCAGTAGCATCCGTGCGCCATTGTAAGTTTATTCCATCTGCCATCGCTCCATAGGCTATGCATCGGATTGGCTATTTCTATTACGGATATATACTTATCTAGCAATAAATCAGAATAATCAGGAGTACCTACTTTCGCTTGTTTGTAATCTTGCCTGAGCGAAAAGTTATTATAAATCACCTCTCCATCCTGAAGTAGGAAAGTACGTTTGAGAAAATTGAAATTCGGATTGCTTGGGACTGGGTCTAATACATTTGATACCAGTAACTCAAGTGGCAATTCTCCATCATCCAAGCTGATATAATCCCAAAACTCAAATACTCTGACATCAGTCACGGAACGGAGTTCTGTATTAGCAAATCCACCACCCATTGCTACTTTTATATGAGGGTAGTGTTTCTTGATATATTGACCACACCGAAAAGCACTATATAGATTTCCTGGAAACGGTACAGAAAGACAGACTAGCTTTGGATTGGCTTTAATTAATCTTTCCCCGAGTATTTTTAAGGTGATATTATCTATATAAGTTGGTTCTTCATGCAATGTTTCATAGATCTCATCAAATGAATTGGCACTTCGTCCTAAGCGCTCGGCATATCTACTGAAACCAAAATTCTCATCCACTGTAGCAACTATGTAATCTGATAAATCCTCTAAATAAAGAGTTGCTAAATGCTTTGCCTTATCCTGCATGCCCATATTACCAAACGCCCATTCCATATCATCTAACTGATTAAACCGAGAAGCACGAGGCAGGAAGTTGTCTGTACAAATCTGTCGAGCGAGGGTTAGATTTTTTCCTTGAAGGAATAATATTACCTCATCTATGGTAGCGATATAAGTCTTGCGTAAAGCAAATATTCTGTGGATGTTAGCGGCCTCAATATTGGAAACTAGATCCTGTGATTGTTCAAAAATATCAGATATCCCACCTTTTGAAAATAACTGCAATATCACTTCTATCCCAAGATCCATTTGAAAAGCAGATAGTCCTTTGGTATTCAGAAAGCCTTTGATATAAGCGGTAGCTGGATACGGGGTATTCAGTTGGGTGAACGGCGGAGTAATGAGTAGGAGATCTTGCAAAGGAATTTTGTTTTTGCAAATTTAGGTTATTAGTTGGGAATGGAGATTTGTCTTGATGCTAATTGATGCGTTGGTTAAGGTTATTCTTTTTCTGATATAATATACTTTGGATAAGTATGGTAGTCTAAGGTGTAACTAATTGTTATGAAACAGTAAGATTGAGATGAAATGGGCGGTTCACTAAACCATAATTAAAGAAATGTGGACTTTACTACAAATTATTCAGAGGTTATTAATTTATATAGGACTAATCGCACTCATATCAATTACATCAAATGTGTTCTACAACACAAGAATCGACATTGCATTTTTTCTATTAATAATGATAGCAATTTTCTATTTTTAATACCCAAGGAGAAGACAATGCAGATCGAAAATAATTAGTAATTCCCTATAGGAACTAAATAGATTAGATATATTACGAGCGTCTATTATCCGTTAGTTCTTAACTAAAACAAGTCTTCAACTTAATATGAGAAAAAACATGAAAAAAAATCCATCTCACAAAATTCACCTGTTTAAAGAACAAAATACAATCAATTGTTCTGAAGATAATACAATATTAGAAGCTAGCCTTGCTGCCCATGTAAATCATACACATGCATGTGGAGGTCAAGGAAAATGTTCTACTTGCAGAGTTAGTGTAATGAATGGCATAGAAAATTGTAATCCTAGAAATATAGAAGAACAGCAAATTGCGAAAAAATTGAATTTCCCTGCTGAAATACGTTTAGCTTGCCAAACCAAAATCACTGGCAATATATCAATTCGTAGGATGGTGTCGGACAAATTCGATATGGATATTATTTCTGAACAATTTTCGGAAGATTCGAAAGTTGCATTGGGCAGTCAACAAAAATTGACTATTGTATTTACTGATATTGTTAATTATACATCATTTGCTGAAAAGTTTCCTCCTTATGATATTGTACATGTATTGAATCGATATTACCGACTAATGAATTCTTCTATTCAAAATAGCAGTGGTTTTATAAGTGATGTTGCTGGAGATGGGATTCTGGCTATTTTTGGAATAAATAACGAGAATAAAAATTCTGTTTTAGAAGCGATTCAAGCCATCAAAGGGATGAATGATAATTTAATTATATTTAATAATTATCTAAAAGAAAATTTCAATACTGAATTTGAAATTAGAGCCGGGATTCATTTTGGTGATGTTGTTGTAGGTCCTTTTGACACTGGAGAAATGAAAAAAATGGCTGTTATTGGTGATAATGTAAACTATGCGAGCCGAATTGAATCCGCAAATAAAGAATTTAATACTAAAGTGTTATTATCAGAAGAGGCTTTTCAAGAAGTCAAAATATTATATCCAAAATATAAATCCTATAGCACTAGATTAAAGGGAAAGACGGGTCAGTATAAACTTTATGAAATTATCTAATATATTGATTCATTCCTTAGTTCGATTTACGGATAGTTTAGTTTTATCAGACTCCGATCCAAGTGGCTTACGAAGTAAACACGTAGATCATTGTAGCGAATTGTAAATTTATGGGATGATTAAATCAGCGATGCAAACAAATCAGAGATCATATGGCTTACGAAGTAAACACGTAGATGATTGTAGTGAATTGAAAACTCGTGGGATGATTCAGCAAAATATAATTCTGAAAACGAATCTTTCACTATGAAATTACAAATATAAATCTAGCTTTCGTAGAGG
>CAJXUU010000406.1 GCA_913061325.1 uncultured Saprospirales bacterium
AGATTTCTGCCTGTCTCGTGGGCTCGGAGATGTGTATAAGAGACAGGTATAAAAGTAATAGCGGTTTGGGTTTTTATCCAAGCCGTTTTCGCATTTAGTTGAGTATATTGTTTTCCGAAAAGTAGTTGAATTTTAATCCGCTACTACTCTTATACTAGACCGTTGTAAAACATTGTAAAAAAAATAGTAATGGAAAATATCTTATTCTCAAATAAACTTCATCCATCTATTCCAATGGAAAAAGATGTTTTTGGACAATTTATTGGATCCTGGAATCTTGATCTAATTATTACCCATTCAAATGGGAGCAAATCGAACTTTAATGGAGAATGGCACTTTTCTAGAATTCTTCAAGGCCGAGCAATTCAAGACATTTGGGTTATCCCCAACATTAATAAAGAAGTAGAAGGTGAGTTTCTTGAGTACGGAACAACCACCCGAACGTATAACCCTAAAACTGGTAAATGGAAAGCTTGCTGGATGGGACCTATTCAAAATCAAGTATTTATTTTCGATATCGAAGATACTGACGACACAATTATACTTTCGGAATTGACCATTACTCATTTTGAAATGAGATGGATATTCTTTGAAATTTCTAAAAATTCATTTCAGTGGAAAAGTGAAGTGAAATTTAACGGTTCAGATAAATGGATGATTAATTATCATATGAAACTTAATCGAATCAAAAAATAAAAACACTATACAACAAAGCATATGAAGGTCAGATTTCCACTCGGTCAACGTTGTAAAACATTGAGTAAAAAAAAATAAGAATGACGAACAAACGAGAAAATTCAATAGAAATTAACAAAGAAGAGTTTCGAAAAATCGGACATCAATTAATAGATGATATTTCTGACTTCCTTTCTAACATTGATAAAAAACCTGTTACTATAAAAGAAAGTCCAAGTCAATTGCAAAGCATATTAGGAAACACATCCTTGCCAGAAATGGGAATACCCGCAACCGAACTGATTTCTAGAACAACAGACTTATTACTTAATCATTCATTACTTAATGGACACCCTAAGTTCTTAGGCTATATTACTTCATCTGCTGCCCCAATTGGAGCCTTAGCCGATTTATTAGCTGCATCTGTAAACCCAAATGTTGGAGCACATATTTTAAGTCCAATGGCTACTGAAATTGAGAAGCAAACTATTCAATGGCTGACAGAGTTCATTGGTGTTTCACCTAACTACGGAGGAATTTTAGTCAGCGGAGGAAATATGGCAAATTTTACCGCTTTTTTAGCTGCTAGAACTGCAAAAGCACCTAAGAATATAAAAGAAGATGGACTCTCAAATATATCTCAAAAGCTAACTATTTATTGTTCTAAAACCACACACACCTGGATTGACAAAGCAGCTATACTATTTGGTTTAGGCACAAAATCTATTCGCTGGATTCAAACTGATTCTTCAAATAAAATGAACAATAAAGTACTAGAAGAAACAATTAAAGAAGATATAGAAAATGGTTTTAAGCCAATAATGGTTATAGGTACTGCTGGTGATGTTAGTACTGGAGTGGTTGATAATTTGAAAGGCATTTCAACTATTTGTAAAGATTATGATTTATGGTTTCACATCGATGGAGCTTATGGTGTTCCAGCTACAGTTATTCCAAAATACAAAAACCTATTTGATGGTCTTTCAGAAGCTGATTCTATTGCTCTTGACCCGCATAAATGGTTATATAGTCCACTTGAAGCGGGTTGTACTTTGGTTAAAAATCCTCAACACTTAATAGATACCTATAGTTCAAATCCAGAATATTATAATTTTAGCAAAGATGAAAACGACATTGCTCAAAATTTTTATGAATATGGATTTCAAAACTCACGTGGCTTTAGAGCTTTAAAGGTTTGGCTATCATTACAACAAATAGGTCGAAGTGGTTATGAAAAACTAATTGGTGAAGACATTGAACTCTCAGAAATATTATTTGACTTAGCTAAAAAAAATCCTGAATTAGAGGCAGTTTCTCAAAATTTAAGTATTACTACTTTTAGATATATTCCATTCAATTGCAAAGAAAGTAACGATTATCTAAATAAACTAAATGAAGAATTATTGAATGAATTACAAACTGGTGGTGAGTTATTTTTATCAAATGCCATTGTAAATGAAATGTATTGTTTAAGAGCTTGTGTTGTCAATTTTAGGACTTCAAAAAAAGACATTGAAGAAATAATTGATATAATAATTAGAGTAGGCAAAGAAACGCATTTAAAATTATTGAAAGCAAAAGTTTAATGGATGAAAAATCGAAAATAATTAGAACTTGGAAAGGTTGGACCACAATAGAAAATGCAACTATTTATGAAGATATGCTTATAAATGAGGTTTTTCCAACTGTAAAAAAGAATGGAGTCGATGGCTTGGAAAAAGTTAGTATATCAACAAAGAAAGTTAATGATGAAATGGAATTTTTTCTAGTGCTCCAATTTGACTCATTAAAATCAGTGAAGAAGTTTGCTGGAGAAAATTATGAAATGGCCTATATACCTGACAACGCAAAACGTGTATTGAAAAGATATGACAAGAAAGCTGAACATTATAAACTAAAAGGAGAATTAATACTATAATCACTAAAAGAATAACGTGTTACAACAACGTGTATAAAACATAGCTAATAAGTGCCAAAACCAAAGTTTGTTGATTATTTGCAAAGAACGCCAAATTTTTAAATTTGGTTATATTTAGTAAAGAAAATTAAAAATTCGGCTCTGTGTTAATCCGAAAAGTCCGGGTCTTTTTACACGCTGCGTTTCATACACAAAACCGTTGTAACACATTAGACAAATGTGGGAGCTAAACAATCACAATAATGAGAAATATAATCAAAATTCTACTGGTAATCTTCATAGGGACTTTATTGGCTTGTAGTAATAATCAAAAACCAAAGGGAACCTTTGAACCTAATAAAATTGGAAATATTATGTACAGAAATATTGAGTTTAAATCTCAAGGAGCTATACTTAGAGGAAGGCTATATTTACAAGAAGATAAGATGAAAAAAGGGCCTGTTGTTATTATGGCACACGGATTTACAACTACCATTAATGGGATGACAGCCGATAAGTATGCGGAGAAATTTAGAGAAGCTGGCTTTTCTGTTTTATTATACGATCACCGAAATTTAGGGATAAGTGATGGTGAACCGCGTCAAGAATTAAATTTCTGGGTACAATCCAGAGGTTATATTGATGCTATTGGTTTAATTTCAAACCAACCCGAAATTGATGTTGATAAAATTGCAGTTTGGGGAGCAAGTTTGAGCTCTCGTGAGGCGTTTCTGGTTGGAACTATTGATAATAGAGTTAAAGCTGTTATTACTATGATTCCTGCTTTTGGGGAAGAAATCCCCAAAAAAGATAAAGATGGAAGTTTATATGCTTTTGCAAAAGAAACTCTTTTAATTGACGATATAATGAGTTTGCCACATACAACGACTGAGCAAATGCCTATAGTTTCCACAGACCAAAAAGGAACACCTTCTGCATTAACAGATTTAACGGCATATAATTGGTTTACTGAATATGGTGGTCGGTTTGGTACCAATTGGAAAAATGTAGTTTCATTTTCAAATATCGAAGTTCCTGATGATTTCAACCTTGTTCAATTTGCAGACCAATTAAAGGCTCCAATACTAATGGTTGTTGCAACCAATGATGAAATGAATGGTGCTAATCCAAAAGTAACACAATATGTATATAATAACATCACACAACCAAAAGAATGGGTTGATATTGATGGAGGGCATTTCGGACTATTATATTATCCAAGTCCCCTATTTGATAAATCGAGTAAAGCACAAATCGATTTTCTTAATAAATATTTGAAATAATATAACGTGTTACAACAATGTATAAAAGCCATTAAAACGGCTCTTATACCGACCGTTGTATGCCATTCCCCCTATTAGGCCACCCAAAAATCAGTAAGAAAAGATACTAATTTCCTAA
>CAJXUU010000407.1 GCA_913061325.1 uncultured Saprospirales bacterium
TTATACAACTTTTGAGTAAAAAGAGAGTGCTTCAAAAAAATGAATTAATCAACCATCTTCTCAATTACTCCATTTTTCATAACAAAATTGATTTTTTCTAAAAGCGAAATATCTTTTAATGGATCTCCTTTTACAGCAACAATATCTGCATGTTTTCCTGCGGATATAGAGCCTAGTATATCTTTGATATTCAATAAGTCAGCGGCATTGATTGTAGCAGCTTGGATTGCTTCTATCTCAGGCATTCCAGCCTCAACCATAAAACCAAATTCTTTAGCATTGTCGCCATGAGCGGAGACACCTGTATCGGTTCCGAAGGCTATTTTGACACCTGCTTTATATGCCTCACCAAAAGTCACTTGTATTTGAGCTCCTATTTTAATGGCTTTAGCTACGATAATGGCAGGGAAGTATCCTGGAATCTTTGCCTTCTCAGCTACGAATTTTCCAGCTGAAATTGTAGGGACTAAATACGTTCCGTGTTTTTTCATAAGCTCCATAGTTTCTCGATCCATCAACGTACCATGTTCAATACTAGTGATACCTCCTATTATAGCTCTTTGCATTCCTTCTATACCATGTGCATGAGCTGCGGTTGTCATACCATAATCCTTAGCGGCTTTAACGACGGCTTGAACTTCTTCTAGCGTAAACTGCGGTCCAGAGCCATCTTTTGCTACACTTAATACGCCCCCTGTAGCAGTTATTTTTATACAGTCAGCACCATTTTTATACCTCTGACGGACGGCTTTATAAGCATCTTCTACACTATTTATTACGCCATCTTTTGGCCCAGGATTCCCTTTAAGTTCTGATTTTACACCATTTGTAGGATCTGCATGTCCGCCTGTTGTGGCCAATGATTTTTCGGCTGTATAGATTCTAGGTCCTTTTATAAATCCTTTATTAATAGCCTTTCTAAGAGATACGTTCACCCCAGAACCTCCTAGATCCCTCACTGTTGTAAATCCAGCATCCAATGTTCTTCGGCAATAAACGGTAGCCTCTAATGCCACATCGGTATCTTCCAGTCTAAACTTTTCTTCATAGGTCTTTGGTCTAGATTCATGTTCGATGTGTACGTGCATATCCATGAATCCTGGCATTACAGTCATGTCCTTCAGATCTATAACTTCTGCATCTCTCGGAGCTGATACGTATCCTTTTTTTACTTCTTGGATCTTATTGCCGTCTATGATTATTGTCCTTTCCTTGAGCGCATCTTTATTTTCAACGTCGATCAATGTACCACAATGGATATATTTCTTCTGAGCGTTGATAGAGAATGCCAGACAAATAACTGCTAATGTTGTGAATATTCGTTTCATTTCGATAAATTTTGATCCGAATGTAATGAATAATCGGTTCATTTAATCAATGAGCACTTGATTTGAACATAATTCGCCAAGAATTTGTATTCTTATAACTAATTCGTGGCACTCCATTTGTTATACATTACTGAATGATAAATAATATATGAAAGGTATAGCTGATTTGCTAGGTAGAATATTTCTAAGTACAATCTTCTTTTTTGAAGTATTGGATACAATCTTTTTCTACAGTACAGCAAAAGAATCTATGACCAATTACGGCATTACATGGATGCAAGATACTCTGCTTATCGCAGTTTTATTGATGATGGGTATTGGAGCATTTTTAGTTGTTATCGGATATTTCGCTAGGGTAGGATCGTTGCTTCTCTTGATAGTTTGGATTCCATTCACATTTATAGTTTATTCCTTTTGGAATGATCCACCTGATATGCAGAGAGAGCAAATGTTGTTCTTTATGAGGAATCTAGCTTTAATAGGAGGTTTGCTATTGCTTTTGGCAAATGGAAGTGCCGAGTATAGTGTGAGACGATTGATCCATGTTATGAGGCTTCCAAAGTAAGTTTGTTCTTTTTATTTCTTCTAAAATAACGTTAAAACCTTATTAATTCTTAGGTTATTAATATCAAGTTTCGTTATTGGACTGATAAAGATGATATTGCGATCAATCTGACTATTTTTGCCCATATGAATTATTCTTCATTGAGAAATATATTGTGTTTAATCTTGGTTTCATTACTTTCGTTACTAGTTTGGAGTTGTGCCAGTACTGGTAGACCAAGTGGTGGACCAAAGGATACAACTGCGCCATCTCTAGTTGTTGAAGAATCTTCTCCTAACTTTAGTACAAATTATACTCCTCAAAAAATAGAGCTAGTATTTGATGAATGGATTGAACTGAAAAATCAAGCGAAGGAAATTCTGATATCTCCACCTTTTTTTAAGAAACCTAAAATTACACAAAGAGGTAAGAAAGTTACAGTTGAATTCCCAGAAGAAGAACCATTAAGGGAAGATGCTACCTACACACTTAATTTTGGGAAAAGCATTGTTGATTTTACCGAAGCAAATCCAGTGGAGGGATTTCGATTTGTTTTTGCCACAGGAGATAAAATAGATAGTCTCACTTTTGAAGGAACAATTGTAGATGCATATGGAGGAGATCCTATCAAAGAAGTGCTTATTATGTTATATGATGTTTTGGGCGACTCCGTTGTGGTTTTAGAAAAGCCGTTTTATTATGCAAGAGCAGATGATGAAGGATCTTTCAAATTTGAAAACCTTAAAAATGACACTTTCAAACTTATCGTTATAGAGGATCTTAATTTAAATTACTTATTGGATGATGAAGTAGAAAGACTTGCATTTATAGATTCTACTTTTATGTTAAATGACAGCTCCGATTTTTCTCCAGAGTTGAGACTTTTTACTCCAGAACAATCAACTCGGATCATTAATTCTAATAGTAAGACACCTGGATTAATCACAACAGTTTTTAATAAGAAGGCTGAGTTAGTTGATTATGATTACTTGTATCCAGACAGTTTTGATCCATTTGTAGAATCAGTGGAAGATACCTTAATGTTCTGGTTTGAAGAAGCTATTGATTCAGCTGCTATTATATATGGACTTGATACTTTGGACTTTACAGTGAAGCCTTTTGATTCAGTTTTTTATAAAAGAAGAATACGAATTAAAGATAACAATTTGACTAAATCTAAACTAGCTCCTTTCGATAGTTTAGTATTGTCATTTTCCACTCCTATTGCTACTATAGATACTTCATTTGTAACGCTATCAGATAAACCGAAGCCGAAAATCGTTGATTCACTTAGTCCAAAGAATGATAGTCTATTGTTGGCAGGACAAGTTGATAGCCTAGGTATAAAAACATTAGATCAAGATAGTACATCTATCAGTTTTGATAGCTTAAAAACGGATGTTCTGGAAGAAGTATTTAAAGATAGTATACAAACAGATTCTTTAGTCTTGAATGAATTTGATTCCATCTCTTATTACCCCTTTGATCAGAGTATAAATATGAGGAATTTTATTATACAAAATGCTTGGAAGCAAGCGCACGAATATCAATTGATAATATTACCAGGAGGAGTTACTGATATTTATGGAAGGATGTCAGACACCATTGTGATTGATTTTAAAACAACTTCTTTGGACGAATATGGAAATATCAAATTAATGGTTTCAGGGTTAGATACTACCGAACAATATATAGTGCTTCTTAGAGATGAAGATAAACGAATTAAAGAGGCTACTATAACGGAGTTAGATAAAAAACGAATTACTTTCTCCCGACTACCCCCAAGTACTTATAATATTCATCTTATAAAGGATGAAAACAGAGATGGGAAATGGACAACTGGTGATTATTGGACGGGAAAACAACCAGAACTCCTAAAAAGGTATGAATTGGAAAAGCTAAGAGAGAACTGGGATCTTGAAGCAAATATCTCTTGGGATGGAATCGTAATAGATACTTTAGGGCAGGGTATTGATTCATTTTTTATACAGGTTGATAGTCTAGGTCAACCTATCAATAGACTGTCTCTTATACACATCTGACGCTGCCGACGAAGAGGATAGTGTAGAT
>CAJXUU010000408.1 GCA_913061325.1 uncultured Saprospirales bacterium
GTTTTATATACAATCTAACTTACTATTATCCATATGTGATTGTGAAGTCAAATTGCAACATAAGTGCAATTTGTACTACACACTTTAATTCCTTTCTAATTTTGCTCAATTGACTGTTTAGTATCTTTATGAAATCAAAGTGTTCTTCAACCTTCAAATTGAATTTCCATTTGTCTTTTAGTGTGGTTTTTAATCCTGGAAACCAAGTTGTATGAGATTGTCCTGAAGGCATAGATTATATATTGTTCTTTTGCTAGTGCTTTAAATTTATGTCGTTCGATATGATTTCACTTTCGTATTCTAAGGACTCTTCATGAGTTATTCCATATGGAGCTCCTCCTGATGTAAATCCAGCTAAAAAAGTAAAATTTTCATCTGGATATCCTTTTTGTCCTCCTATGTGTTTTTTGTTCATCTGTTTCATAGATCTCTTTTTTTCGATTGATTGTATTACTTGTTTTTCATAATCATCGTTAATAATCACCCCATTCATTTTTAATTCTTTAATTGAACAAAGAAAATTTACTCCATACCAATTAGCATACCCCTTGACAATATTTTCACCTGAATAATTAAGTATCCATTTTCCAGCAGATTCTATTCTTTTTTTTCTGCAGATACGTTTCCTTCTTGGTGTATTAGTCTTTTTCACTCAGTCTGATTTTTTTTAATTTTCATGAAGCAGAACAAGTGTATATGTTCACCTCACTATCCCTCTTCCACATATATCTGTTGTGTGAGTAACAAGTACAAACTGATAATCAACAAATTACACAAACTCTAATTTAATTAGTTATCCATGTTTAAACGAGTATTATCTGATTCAAGATGTTCATGAGACGGTTGCCCTCAAATTATAAACAACCAACTTTCATGAAATTCAAATTGATCAACATTTACATAAGTCACTTTACAAAAATGGCTAACACTGAAATTGATCTTATCACTCAAATACCACTAGACCCAAAATACAAAATCTACTTTGAATGAAAAGAAATGATAAGCAACTTTTACAAATAAAATGTTTTGGCATAATAGATTGAGACCTATGCAAGTTGAAATAGGAATTACATTTATATGTTTCCAACAAACGGTGAGTAGAATAAGAAAAGAGGAGCATCTTTAAATCACAAAAAGAGCCTAAACAAAGTTATCAGAGCTCCCATTTCAACATGACATATGTTCACTAACTTAGGTCAACACTTTCAGATAATGAGAATTGCATTTTATTATTAAGCACTTCTATTTCAGTATCCAAATTTCCTACCCAGGCCATTCTTTGGCAGGTTATTGTAAAATATTTTCGCCTTTTTGAGTAAGTCAGACTAATCGTCTGAATAGCTTTTACTGGGTTTATACATTATAGCATTTGTTTGTTAATACAACTTACTCATCCTTCTGAATATACGTATGAATTATCTTTTCTGTTTCTTGATTTTCAGTTAATTCCAACAACGAAAGGTTGACATCTAAAATAAGCTCTGAATTTTCTTGGAATGCAAAACCATAACCTTGTTTAAAATATTCTGCTTTACTGATATAAAGATTCTCCTTCTTATTACTTTTTAAAAAATACAGTAATTGGGGGCGATCAAAAACCACAGCATCTACATCTTTACTTTCTAGTTTATCAATCGCTTCATCTAAATTATTTACTCCAATTACATTTATTTTCGCTTTTCTTAAAAATGCCTCTGAAGGAGAATCAGAAATAGTCACTGCCTTTTTATTTGAGAGCTGCTCGATGTTTGTAACTGTTGTAGATCCAATGGTAGATAGTGTTAATGTACTTGCAATTCCCGCTACCATTGATGTGGCGAAAATTATAGAAATAATCATCCATGTTCCCGCTATTATTCTTCCCATTAAAGTCATAGGTGCTTTGTCACCATACCCTACTGTGGTCATCGTAACAATAGCCAACCACATGCCCGTTCCAATTCCTTTTATCGGGCCGTGAGGAAACTGATCAGGCGATTGCTTACGCTCCGCTAACCAAAAAAACAAACCTACTATAGCAAGAAGTATTAAAAATATTCCAATGGCGATTAATAATTTGAAACTAAATAGTGGTTTAATCGTCCCCCAAAGACCTTTATTTTCCACCCGGGAAATAATGGATATGCTGGAGTTGTAGAATGGTTGAGAAAATCGCATCGTTTCCAAACGTTTAGCTGTAATGCTGATTGGCCCAACTACTAAATCGACATGTCCTTGGTTTAAAGCAAGTAACGCCTCATCTACATGCTTAAACGATACGTACTCGTAATTCCAAGATTCTTTGTTCGCAATTTCATCCCATATCTCCAGAGATATACCGGTTTTCGATTCTTCAAAAACAAAAGGCGCACTTCCTGAAATACCAACGCGTAATGTGTCCGTATGTATACCTTCTGATTCCGTTTGGGCTATGAATGAATTAGCACAAAAACAAAGGATGAAAAGTAAAAAAAATAGTTTCAATAAGGATTTATGCATCATTGCCTTGAATTCGATCAACTTCTTAGGTTTAGTTTTTACAAATTTACTCAATTATTTATTTTATTTGAACGCTTTTAGATAACGTATCATACTATCCAAAATACTATCAGTCCAGAATGGGTAAATCCTGAGCGATTTTCAAAACTTCAAAAGTTTATCAATCGTCGGAATTCCCTATATACCTATCTTGAACTTCCATTTCAGCCCATATAGGAAGATGATCACTGACTCCGATTTGGTTTACCTTTCCAATATCATTTATACACATGCCTTTCACAAATAGATGATCCAACTGAAAGGCATCTGTGGAAAAAAAATTAAGAATTGGTTTTTTGGTACTAATGGTCATTCCGATGAATTGGCTGGCCCAGAGAAAATTGGATGATATAAAGGGTGTTACCGTGGCATCTATATCTGCTCGACCCATAGAATTAAAATCACCTCCAACAACAGCATATGCCACTTCTGAGTCTTGTATTTGTGATGCTAATGCTTTAGCAAACTCTCTTTTCTTTAGCGTAGTCTTGAATGCTGCAGCATGTGTGCTCGCGAATACTATAATATCGCCGTGAATTTCAATCTTTGCGACGGTAGCCGTTTTTCTGAAGACATAATTCTTCGCTTTCATGGGAGCAGGATATGAACTCGGATGCGGGAGTTTAATCTTATGACTTTCAATTATTTTCCACTTTGAAAGAATGGCATTTCCTACATTTTGACCATGCTTAGGATGGAATATAGCGGGGTAATAGGCATAGCTCATATTCAAACTTTTAGCAATACTGTCCGTTCCTTTTTCATCCATCTCTTGCAAGAGAATAACATCTGCATCGACGAGTGGTTCTTGCTTAAGTAGCGCTATAGCTTCATCAATATTTTGAGCAAATTCAATATTAAAAGATACAACTTTAATAGATGGATTATCGCCAGGTACACACATTATGTTTTGATCAATATAATCCCCTGCAAACAACGGCGCATTCTCTTCTTCATAACTGTATTTATAGGAAGTAGCACAGGATTGCATCAATAATGCAAATAGAAAAATGACCGTTGATTTATGTACTAGATTCAAATTGAATTATAACTTGTTCATTATGCGAACGTAGAAACGTTGTGTTCTTGTTTCATGAATTGGAATATTTTTAAAATATTCCCAAGCATGTCTGGATGAGTATAAAAAAAGAGATCTTTTGGTGCTATAAGGCGGTTTGGGGATATGTTATTGTCTCCTTCCCGTAGGCAGGTGTGGCGACATGTCTGGGGCTTGCCCCAAACCAATATATTGCATTGACCGAAGGGAAATGGCGGTCTTTGCTGATATGCACAAACCTCTCATTTTAGTACTTATTAGCTATGTTTTAAAATCGTTTGTTTTGGTGCGTTCTTTCGACCAGATTGATGTCTGTCTCTTATACACATCTCCGAGCCCACGAGACAGGCAGAAATCT
>CAJXUU010000409.1 GCA_913061325.1 uncultured Saprospirales bacterium
TCTACACTATCCTCTTCGTCGGCAGCGTCAGATGTGTATAAGAGACAGGTATATTTCTGGATTCGAACTTTTCCATCATTGAGTTAAATGTAGGATAATCGAACAAGCAATATCGATCTGGATATTCTAATGCAAGATAGAGACAAAGAATTGATCTGTCATTATGAAAATGGGTAGACAATTTAGGATTCCTACCCATCATCGGTTGTAATATCTGATCCGCATGATAGCCGAACCTATCCAATCGTAGCCCGAGATCAAGAGTCTCATTGAATAGGTCCCTAAAACATGGTCGCATGAAATCTTCATTCTGATTTATCAATGTTATCATCATCGATTTCGGTGAATTCCTACTTCCTCCCCAATGTCTTCCCGATACTTTTGATTGCAAACTTGAGTCATAAATCTGACTAAAACCCTTGCCTTCTATATTCCAGTTCTCTTTCCAGTTCTCGATAATCTCAAAGTAGAACGCATTCTCTAAATGGTCAGTTGAATTTAGAAACTCCTTGAATCGATCCTTGTAATCGTTGATTAAATTTACTTTCATCTATATTTCTTATTCTACTATAAGGTTAGCTCTCTACTAAGATAGAGCTATACCCCATTGCATCTTTTTGAAGTTTTATTTGCACATTGATTCGTTCTTTCAACGTTTCCACATGCGAGATTACCCCAACTGTTTTCTGAGATTCTGTTTGTAGTTTCTCTAGCGTATTCATAGCTATTTCTAGCGTTTCTTGGTCTAGCGTACCAAATCCTTCATCTATGAATAGACTTTCTAGTTTTACATTTTTGGAAGCCATATCAGACAAACTAAGTGCCAATGCAAGACTAATCAAAAATGATTCTCCTCCTGATAACGTGGTAACTGACCTCTGAATATTTCCTTGATATTGATCTAACACAGTAAGAGGACCATCATCTACAGGTTTATTGAGTAGATATCTGTCACTCAAGTTTTGCAGTCTTCGATTGGCAAATACCAGTAGATTCTGTAGCGTAAGACCTTGGGCGAAGTTGGCAAATTTATTACCATTCCTATCACCAATCATCTTGTTTAGTAAGTCCCATTTTTCAAGCTTTTTGTTGAGCTTATCTAATTCCCCAGCTTTGTTTTTTAGTCGAGCCTGATCTTCATCGTCTTTTTTGAGGAATGCTGATTTTTCTGCACCAGACTTAATATATTGATCTCGTAGTTTTTCGTATTCGTTAATGTGCAAAACTACATCGTCTAGCGTGATCTCCTTTTCTGAATCTGCCTGTATAGCTTGGTCTAATTGAGTTTGTAGCGTTTGTAATTTTGTAGAGATCTCAATTTTCGCTTTCTCAATCTGTTCCTTTTTCCTTTTTAAAGCTGACAATTCAGCTTCAGAGATCAATTTTACACTTGCTGATTGAATATCTGTAAATCCCAATACCGAGATTATTGGATCCAATTTAGCTTTATTTGTAATGATTATCTTTTTAGCATCAACTAGAGATTTTTCGGCATTTTCCAGTCTTGATTTACCAGTGGCTATTCTGGTTTTTGCATTTACATTTTTGTTTTGGAGTAGGTGGCACTCCTCCGAAATGTTATTACCTGAGTATTTTAATTTGCGTTCAGTATCTCTTATTTTATAGTCCCCTGATATTTTGTCTAACTCCATAAAATCTTGAAGCAGTTCATCAATAACTTCCAATTCCTCAATAGCACCTACCGCTTTTGTTAGGTTATCTATTTTATTTTTGAGTATTTGGATACTATTTTCACAATCGCCTGGTCTTATTGATTCTTCACCATTATACTCCTCAACCATCTTTGAAATAGATGCAGAGATCTTTGCAACTTCTAGCTCTAGCTCATTTTTCCTTGATATATTTAGTTTGGCTGATGCAATATTAGTCGTTAGTTGGTGGGTTTGTGATTGAAGGTCATTTTGTATTCTATTTAATTCTTGACTTGCCACACTTATCTTATCATCGATATCACTTTTCTGCTCTGGTGAATGATCAGCCCAAGGATGATGTTCTGCACCACAAAGTGGACATGGCCCTCCATCTGTAAGTTTATTTCTATGATCTGTTAATGAAGCGATCAACAATTGGTCTTGTTTCTGTTCTTTTAATAACTCGATCTTTTCTTTTGTAGAATCTACTAGTTCCCCCGTTGTTTTAACCAATGGAGTGAACTTGTTGATTAACTCCTGATAACCAGCTTCATTTTTTTGGCAAACTGCCATCTTAAGTTTGACTTCAGCTTCGTGTGATCGAGCATGTTTAATTTCTTTGAGTGCTCGTAGATTATCAGAATCAGTTTCCACTCTCACTCTTATCTCATTTGCATTACTTGTTGGTGCTAGATTTGCTGCACTTAACATTACCAACGAAGCTAACTTTCTTTCATTTAGCATTGGCATAGCAACAGTAGAAGATGGCTTCTCGCCAAGATTAATCTTTGCCTTGTTCGCTTTTGATACTATTCTACTCCTCGCTTCACTACCTCTTGATATGATATGTTTTAAATCTTGATCTAATATATTAATCTCTTTTTCAAAAGCGCTCATCACCTCCGAAAAGCTATCTGCCGTTACAGCTCGCTTTGTAAGATTTGACATTTCAATAATTGATAAATCAAACGCCCCTTTAGCTGTTGATAGCTGTTGATTAATTGATGTTATCTGTTCCGCTAGATTTTCGGCTAAAATCGAAGCATCTTGATACCTAGTCATCTCTCCACGTAAGGGAGATAACTTATCATATATATCAAGCTTATTCTTTTGACTTTCGAATACAGCTTCTTCTGATTGTACTCTCGTTTGATTTTCTTTTAATTGATTGATCTCCGTTGTGTACTTTCTAATTTCGGATTTGACCTTTTGCTGTATATTAAGTTTCACCAATGTTTGATCTGCAACTTCCTTTTGTTTTTCCGCTTCTGATATTTCTGTTTTTAGATCTTTTCTTGCTTCCTCGGATAGACATGTGATATTTTCAAGTCTATCCTTTTCCATCATCACCGCATTTTTGATTTCACGGTATTTTTCGAAAGTAGCAATCCCTATCTTTCTATAGATAGAGGAACCGGTGAGATTTTCTAGAAGCTGACCTCGTTCGTCTTTATTCGCTTTTAAGAATTTGGCAAATTCACCTTGAGAAAGAATGATAGATTTTGCAAACTGATCATATTTCAATCCTATAATTTCTTCGTTGCGAGCTGGGACTTCACTTTTTTTAAGATCAAATGGTTTGCCAGTTGCATCGTAGATAAACATCTCATAATCAACTAATTTTCCAGATTTAGTATTCTTTGTGATCCATTCAGAAGTATATCTTTCTCCTTTTATCTCATATTCTATTCTTGCGTAGGCTTCTGTTGTATGATGCGTTATTACGGACCCCATCCCTTCAATCGCATTTTTGCTTATTGACCCTTTGAATCTTGGAATCTTATTAAACAATGCTAGAGTAATTACATCCAAAATAGTGGACTTTCCAGATCCTGTTGGGCCCGTAATCGCAAATATCCCTGCGGAACTTAAAGGCTCACTATCAAATGATATCGTGTTTTCTCCTTTTAGGTTATTGATGTTTTTGAAGGATACTTTGAATATTTTCATAGGATAACGACTCTACTTGAACTCTTTTTAGAAGAAACCAAAAGTAATGGATTTTTTGGGAGTTATGAAAAGAAAAAATAATCTAAATAAGTCCTTATCAATAACCAAAAGGAATTATAGATCGCATCTTGATGAAGACTATTTTCACATATCGAACACTTCTATTCCTATTCTTTTGTACGACACTCCATCATGTTTTTCACATTTGCTAATAATTATTTGCCTACATTCAACATTAATTACATTTTTACAACCAATTTTATTCACATATTAAACCTGTCTCTTATACACATCTCCGAGCCCACGAGACAGGCAGAAATCT
>CAJXUU010000410.1 GCA_913061325.1 uncultured Saprospirales bacterium
AAACGTAGGCTATGCATCGCATAGGCGAGGCTTTTTAACGCAGAAGAAGGGAAAAGATCAAGCGGAAGAATATATCTCTATTATTGTTTCATTCCTTACTTGACTAGAAGATAATAAGATATCAAGTTGACGAGAATCACTAAAATCGAATAATTAATATATTTTTGTTTTTTTTACTCGAATACAAAAGATAGATAGAATCTAATGGATTATTCCAAATTGAATAAAATAGAAACATTCATTTTTGACGTAGATGGTGTTTTAACCAATTGCCGGATGTTAATTACTGAAGCTGGAGAATTCTTAAGAACAATGAACGTTAGAGATGGTGCGGCTATGAAGATGGCGCTTAAGGCAGGATTTAGAATATGCATTATTACCAAAGGAAACTCCATTGGAGTGAAAAATAGATTGATATTATTAGGAGCGGATCCTGTATTTGATAATGTATCGGATAAACAAATCGCCTTGGAAGACCTAGAAACAAATCATAATATTTCGCTACAAAACAGTTTATACATGGGCGACGACTTAGCTGATTTAGTTGTTTTTGATAAAGTACTGCTGGCCACATGCCCTCGAGATGCTGTACCTGAGGTGATAAAAGCCGCCGAATTCGTTTCACCAAAGGATGGGGGAGATGGTTGCGTTAGAGATATAATAGAACGAGTATTGCGTTCGCAAGATAAATGGGGGCATTCTGACTAGATAGACAAGATTGAATTAGTCAAAAATGAGAATAAAAAATTAAATGACAGATATAAAAAGTGAAAGTAAATCTTCATGGTATGCGAAATGTTTAGCCGCATTTTTATTAACTTTTGCTGCATTTTTTGTGCAGTACCCTCACCATGTTTTGAATCCTAATAATCAGACGTTTCATTCTCATGGAGATTTAGTCGTGACCCATGCTGATCTTATGTATCATGTCAAATATGATACGGATGGCACTTTCAATGGTATGAACTATCCTAACGGTGACTATATATTCATGACGGATGCAAATGGATCTTTTGCTCAAGTTTTTAGATGGGTTAATAACAATATTTATAATATCGAAGGTATACTTCCTGGGATAACAATGAGTATTATTTATCTATTCTTGGGTTTCTGTGGAATGTTTCTTTTTATGATCATGAGAACAATGGATGTTTCGACTTGGCTCGCTTTGATATTAGCACCATTAATTACTCTTTTATCTCCTCAGATGGCAAGATTCGTATGTCACCTGAGTTTGTCCTTTCCATTTGTGATACCTATGATTATGCTTTGGACATTGAGAAAATATCATGTTCCTAAAATTGAACTTTGGGATTTGATTTTCTTCTTTGTTACCTTTTTCTTTTTTATGAATAATGCATATATCGGGTTTATCATGTGCATGTTCGCAGGAGCGATCGGGTTTGTTCTGTTCTTGATAGGTTTAAAGACTGGAGAACATCGAAAAGCATCTTTGATCATGATGATATCTCCTGTAGTGATCACAATAATCGTCTATATCATATTAAAAATCACTGATCCATATAGCGATAGACTTGAAGAACAATGGGGCTTTTTCTATTATCATACACATTATCATAGCTTCTTCTATCCAAGATATTCACTTATGTCTGGTTTTATGGGTATGAATATGAAGAATGATTTTAGATCCATAGAGTGGTGTAATAATTTGGGTTTAGTGCCGATGGGATTGATAGCATCATATATAGCGTATGAATTTTTAAGATTCATAAAATATAAGTCTTGGAAACCTCTATTGCCAAAAAGTACGATGATGTTGGTTTTCCTTATAGCTTCTTTTTTGATGGTTTTATTTGCTGCTAATACGAGTATCTTTCCAATCAAAGATACGATAGAGTCCTATATTGATATTCTATTAATGTTTAAATCAACAGGGAGATTTTCTTGGCCATTTTATTTTGTAATTGGAATCCTTTCTGTCAAAATATTACAAGCTTGGATTAATAAACTGGACATAAGAAATACATCATACAAATGGATTTTAGTATTGCCTTTATTCTTGTTTTATGGGTATGAAGTGAATTACTATCTAAACCAAGTATTCAGGGATCTTGATGCAGATAATTATCTAACTTCTCCTCAATCAGATGAAACATTAAAAGTATTTTCAGATGCTGGAATAAACCAAGATAATTATCAAGCTATGATAGCTGCCCCTCTCTTGGTTGGTTGGAATGAGAAGATTCTCATGAAAGTGCATAATAGAACAGAAAAAGGAGCTTTGTCTGTTATGGCGCTTACTGGGATTCCGATGATAAATGGAAGACTTAGTAGGAACTCAACATCAAAGACGCTACTAGCTACTCAAATGTCTTCTCATCCTCTTATAAAAAAAGAAGTATTAGATCTACTGCCTAATGATAAACCTATCTTAATTATTCAAGGGGTAGGAGCATATGACTGGTTATCTTTTGGAGAAAAATCTTTAATTAATAATGCTGAAGAAGTATTTAGGACAAAGAAATTCATTGGATATAAGATGACTATATCGAAAATCAATGAGCTGTATGAAAACAATGTTAAATATGCGCTTGACTATGCGGCTAAATCAGATTCTATTCCGTACAAATTTGTGACGAGGTATGGATATGACGAACAGAAGACTGATAAATCATTGTTTGGGCAGGGTGCACTTAAATTAGATAAGGAGGATCATCATATTCTTGATGTAGAACATGATTTTGAAAAAGATACGACAAGATTGAAGTTGACCGTTTGGACTGACATCACTTCCAAAAAGTATGGAATGCCAGAGTATCATATTAAAGTTTTTAAAGAAGATAAACTGATCTATAAATCTGTTTTTATTTCAAGAGAATTTAAAGATATTTATAATGATTGGGTGCGTGCTTCCCATTCATTTAGTTTACCTAAGGGCAAGTTCAGTATCAAAGTTCTTGCTAGAAATAATCAACCCTATTGGATTGATGAACTTCAACTCATTGATCTTGGAGAAGGAAATTCAATCGTGAGGTACGATGACGGTACTATTTTGCTTGACAATTATAGAGTAGGAGAGTAATGCTATTTATTACGACACCTTAAATATTCTTAAAGCTTTACAATTCGTTTTATTTGATGAGAGTTCTCATTCTGTATTCTTAACATATATGTTCCAGAAGGAAATTGAGATGAATTGATTATGATCGATCCTGATTCTTGATTTCCTGAAGTATAAACAATTCTTCCGGAAAAATCAACTATACTTATTGATTCTGCCTTCTCACTTAACTCAACATTAATTTCTTGAGAAAATGGATTTGGGTATACTGCTAGAGGAGATAGTTGTTCTGCATGTGTGCCTGTTGTGCATGATTTATATTCATTTCCATTATATATTTGTACTGGACTGCCCAATGTGAACCCATTACTCATATTACCAAGAATACCCAAAGATATATTATCGGTATCATTATTATAAAATCTATATTCTGAATTGTATTCATTGGAATCCCCAATCTTGCAGATAAATAAAACTACTTCATCTCCTAACGCCAGGTCATTATAAAATGATGCAGGAGCTAATTTTGGTGCTAGTGGATGAAAATCGTTTAATGGAGAGCCATTAGGACTTAAAGCTACAGCTCCTGATGACCATATTGTCTTTTCAGTTCCCTGATAGAGTTGATTATTATTAATTGGATTAACCAATTCAACAATTTCGAAATCTGTTCCAGTTGGAACTACTATAGTAATTTGAGCATTGAATTGTGCTCTTTGAGGTATAGTAGTAGCACTTCCTTCGAGGATTTTCAATTTTACTTCATACAAATTGGTTTCGCAGTTGTAATCAAGTAGATAGTCGACTTTAGTAACCTGACTAGATAGTGAAAATGTAATAGCTAGTGCCTGTCTCTTATACACATCTGACGCTGCCGACGAAGAGGATAGTGGAGATCT
>CAJXUU010000411.1 GCA_913061325.1 uncultured Saprospirales bacterium
CTTCGTCGGCAGCGTCAGATGTGTATAAGAGACAGAAGTTGTATTTTTGATTTAATCCAATTTGTAAATTTTTCTTCCCGATGAATAAAGAGAGTAGAAGAGCAATCGTTTGGTTTCGAAACGATCTCAGATTACATGACAATGAAGCGTTATTAGATGCTATACAATCGGCTGGGGAGATCATTCCTGTTTATATTTTTGACCCAAGGATTTTTATGGGTAAAACCAAATATGGATTTACCAAAACAGGGAAGTTCAGAGCAAAGTTTATCATAGAATCAGTAATTGATCTCAAATCAAGGCTTCAGCAACTAGGGTCAGATTTATACATACGAATTGGAAAACCAGAAGAAGAGTTACTTAGTCTTGCACTGGAGATAAAATCTAGCTGGGTGTTTTGCAACAGAGAGCGAACACAAGAGGAAGTAGATGTTCAAGATGCGCTAGAAAACAGTCTTTGGGCCATAGGGCAGGAAATGAGATACTCTAGAGGTAAGATGTTGTTTTATACAGCTGATCTTCCTTTTCCTGTGACTCACACTCCAGATATATTTACTCAGTTTAGAAAAGAAGTAGAAAAATTTATTCCTGTTAGAGAGCCATTACCTGCGCCTAGTGATCGCTTCAATCAGTTAAGTGTCGCGCTAGAATATGGAGATGTCCCTTCATTGCCAGACTTAGGGCATGAAGACTTTGTAGCAAATGACAAAGGCGGATATGTATGGAAAGGTGGCGAATCTGAGGCTCTCAATCAACTCAAATATTACCTTTGGGATAAAGACCTTATTAAGGATTACAAAGAAACCAGGGATGGACTTTTGGGAAGAGATTTTAGCTCTAAATTCAGTCCTTGGCTAGCTCAAGGGTGTCTATCACCAAAGATGATCTACTCAGAATTGAAGAAATACGAAACTGAACGTACTAAGAATAAAAGCACTTATTGGATGTTTTTCGAATTGATGTGGAGGGACTTTTTTAGATTAGCGGGCAAGAAGTTCGGTAATGCTATATTTCAAGAATCAGGAACAAAAGAAGAAATATCAGTACAGTGGAACGAGGATAGTGCGCTATTTGATAAATGGGCGAGTGGCAATACAGGTATACCATTCATCGATGCCAACATGAGAGAGCTTAATGCCACAGGGTTTATGTCCAACAGAGGCAGACAAAACGTAGCTAGCTTCTTGGTGAAAGATCTGAATTTGAATTGGGTCAAGGGGGCTGAGTATTTCGAATCTCTTCTTATTGATTATGATCCATGTAGTAATTATGGTAATTGGAATTATATAGCGGGAGTAGGAGCGGATCCAAGAGAGGATAGATATTTTAATATTATTTCTCAAGCTAAACGATACGATTCTGCAGCTGAATATGTCAAGTATTGGTTGCCAGAGCTGAAAGCTGTACCGAGTGAAGAGGTGCATACGATTGATGTAGTGGATTCTTCTAAACTCCGTAAGTATAAAGTGGAACTAGGGAAGGATTATCCAAATGCAGTAGTGGGAACTAGCAAATGGGCTTGATTTTTTGATATAAGAATATTAAGATTGTCAAATTGACCGGAAACCTGTGGTTTAGATTCTACTATCTTTGATGTTTTCTAATATCATATGACTATTCTGTAATCATAGGTTATACATTAATAATTATGAATTACCCTCACACCCTCCATGTTTCTCTGAGTCTTTAACACCCGTTGAATCACCTCTTGTCTCTCTTCATAATCCTCATCCTTCTTATTCCAATCGATAACATACATAGGTATGTTATCCTTTAGCTCAGCAAAGTCGTTGGATTGTCCTCGTGCATAACTTACGGTTGATATCTCATCTGGATATATTGCCTTTATAAAACCAGTTCGCTCTTTGAATAGATCGTCTTGCATTCTAAAAGTTGCTAATTTTTCTTTTAATGCTTCTATGACTATATCATTTTCACTACTTTTTTCTCTAATAGTATTTAGTTGTTTAGTGGCATCTTGTACACTTAGAATTTCCAAGCGAAGGCCATTTATGTCGTCCTCATTGATATTTGTCGTTGGTACAATTCGCACCGTTGTGTTTTTGAGGCCTATTTCTTCAGTTATGCTTTTATGACTATCCTCAGTCATGAACTCTTTTCCATCACCGTAGACTTTTAGAATGAGTAAAGAGCTATCTCCACTAGAAATCATTTCTTTCCCATCAAATAATTCACTTTTCTCTTCGAATACTTGATCTATGAACTTCTCAATTTTCTGATCTCTATCTCTAGTCCTTAAGATTTTACTAAACGGAAAATACGATATTACAAAAATAGAAAGTAAGAATACTGAAATGTAAATAGTGTTATTTCTTTTTTCTTTTGCATTAGGAAAGTCTCTCTGAGGAAAATGCAATACAAATCTTACTATAACGTATGTAGCAAAGGATACAAAAACTGTATTGATGAAAAATAGGAACATAGAAGAAAGTGCAATATCTCCATAACCATTAGCTAGACCAAAGCCTGTCACACAAAGAGGAGGCATCAATGCTGTTGCAATCGCTACACCCGGTAAAGTAGTTAGTATATCCTTCCTTGCTATGGAAATAATACCTGCAATGCCACCAAAAAACGCAATAAGTATATCCAATGGACCGGGTTCTGTTCTTGACATTATGGCTGGTGTACTTTCTCCCAATGGAGTGAGCCAGAAATAAATGGTAGATGTGATCAAAGCAATAGCCACAGCCATACCAAAGTGAGCCAGACTCTTTTTGAGTGTGTTCTTATCATTGATACCTACAGCGAGCCCTATACCTAGTATTGGCGACATCAATGGAGAGATCAACATGGCACCTATGATCACAGCGGGTGAATTTAGGTCTAAGCCAACAGAAGCTATAACGATACTACACATTAGCATCCATGCATTGGCACCACTCATGGATTTTTTATCCTTTATCTCGCTTATGGTAAGTAGTTTGTCTACGCCATGTTCGAGATCGAGTGCGTCTTTTATAAAACCACCTATATAGGATTTTATCCTAAATAATCGATCCTCTTTTGGTTGAGCTGATTGGTTGGTTGTTGTTTCTTTCTTATCGTCCATATGCAATATTATACCAATTCTATTTCAGAATTAAATTTTTTGATTTGGTGTAATACCGATTCATATTGAATTCAGCATATAGAATATGCGACAAATTCAAATGGCGTCGGTATTATATCCTAATTAGGCCATCTTCCATAGTAATAGTTCGATCACTCAATGCAGCTAATTCTTCATTATGAGTGACGATTACGAAGGTTTGGTCCATTTCTTTTCGCAATTGAAATAGTAAGTTATGCAATTCTTCTGATGTTGCTTTATCTAAATTTCCCGATGGCTCGTCAGCATAAACAACAGATGGTTCATTCATAAGTGCTCTTGCTACGGCTACTCTTTGCTGTTCTCCACCAGATAGTTCGTTTGGTTTATGAGTTATCCTTTCTGCCAATCCTAGGTAGTCCAATAATTCTTTGGCCCGTTTGAGTGATTTTTCTTTGGGCTCTCCAGCTATGAAGGCAGGTATGGCCACATTTTCCGCAGCGGTAAATTCATTAAGCAAATGATGAAACTGGAAAATAAAACCAATTTTCTTATTTCGAAATTGCGATATTTCTTTCTGGTTAAGTTTTGATATTTCCACATCATCAATCCAGAGCTTGCCCTTATCCGCTTCATCGAGCGTTCCTAGTATATGGAGTAAAGTACTTTTACCTGCACCAGACTTTCCTACAATACTCACGATCTCTCCTTTTTGCACATTTAAGTCAATTCCTTTCAACACATGAAGATCTCCATATGACTTATGTATATTATTTCCTTTGATCAAAATTTTCGATTTTGATGTAAATATAGAATATGAAAATTAATCAAAAGTGAGAATTTTGGATCGAACACTATCTGTCTCTT
>CAJXUU010000412.1 GCA_913061325.1 uncultured Saprospirales bacterium
AGATTTCTGCCTGTCTCGTGGGCTCGGAGATGTGTATAAGAGACAGCCCATATACTCTCTATTCATTCTTGCGATATGGTCTATAGATATCTCTTTTGGACAATCCGCTTCGCATGCTCCAATATTTGAGCACATACCGAATCCTTCTTTATCCATAGTTGCTACCATGTTTTTGGCACGTCTGTTTGACTCTACCTTTCCTTGGGGCATAAGTGCTAAGTGAGATACTTTTGCAGCTGTGAAAAGCATAGCTGATCCATTTGGACAAGCTGCTACACAAGCTCCACAACCGATACATGTTGCTGCATCCATTGCCTCTCCAGCAATATCTTTTTCTATCGGAATACTGTTACCATCAGGTGTTCCACCAGTGTTCACAGATATATATCCTCCAGCTTGGATGATTCTATCGAAAGAAGAACGATTCACCACCAAATCCTTGATGACTGGGAATGCTCTAGATCTCCATGGTTCAACTACTATTGTCTCACCATCTTTGAAAAATCTCATGTGCAACTGGCAAGTCGTAGTTCCACTATTAGGACCATGCGGACGACCATTGATCACCATATTACATGCTCCACAGATACCCTCTCTACAATCATGCTCGAATGCTATAGGAGTCTCCTTTTTTGCAATCAATGATTCATTAAGTACATCCATCATCTCAAGAAATGACATATGCTCACTTGCAACAACATCGTACGTTTGGAATCCTCCTTTATCTTTATTGTTACTTTGTCTCCAGACTTTTAATTTAAGTTTCATCTGTATTGTCTTTTTTAGATTTCAAGAAGCTGGTTTATTAACTTCTAAAACTTTATTAAATCAAATAAACCAAGGCTTACTTGTACGATCTCGTTTTTAATTCTACATTATCGAATACCAAATCTTCTTTATGCAGTACAGGGTTGTTATCATCCCATTCCCATGCAGATACATATGTGTACTCTTCATCTCTTCTGAGTGCTTCTCCGTCTTCAGTTGTATATTCTTCTCTGAAGTGACCTCCACATGATTCGTTTCTATCCAAGGCATCTAGCATCATCAATTCTCCATGTTCCATTAGATCGGCAACTCTCGCAGCTTTCTCTAACTCTGGATTAAATTCATCTTGTGTACCAGGAACAAATACTTCAGCATAGAATTCTTTTCTCAATTCTCTGATTAGCTCTCTACCCTTCGTTAGGCCATCAGCAGTTCTAGCCATTCCGCAATGATTCCACATGATTAATCCTAATCTTTTGTGGAAGCTTTCTACTGACTTCGATCCATTATTTCCAACTAGTGCTTCTAACCTAGCTCTTACCTCAGCTTCAGCAGAAGTAAATTCTTCAGAATCAGGATTGAACTCTGGAGTTCTAATCTCATTCGCTAAGAATGTACCAACAGTGTAAGGAATCACAAAATATCCATCCGCTAATCCTTGCATCAATGCAGATGCTCCTAATCTATTCGCTCCGTGATCAGAGAAGTTACATTCTCCAAGTGCGAATAATCCTTCAACGTTCGTCTGTAAATTATAATCCACCCAAAGTCCACCCATTGTATAATGAACTGCTGGGTATATTTTCATTGGGTTTGTATATGGATCTTCACCAGTAATCTTCTCATACATTTCGAAAAGGTTACCATACTTATCTTCTATAACTTTAGTCCCAAGTTCTGTGATAAGTTTCTTATTGTTTTCATCGAGGCCTTTAGAGTGAGCATCAGACTTACCGTATCTCTGAATTGCACTTTCAAAATCTAAGAATACTCCTAGTCCGGTTGGTGCTACTCCATTTCCATCATCACAAGCTACTTTAGCCGCTCTTGATGCTACGTCCCTAGGCACAAGGTTTCCGAATGCAGGGTATCTTCTCTCTAGGTAATAATCTCTATCATCTTCTGCGATATTTACACCTTTCTTTTTCCCCTCTCTAATTGCTGCTGCATCATCTTTGCTCTTTGGCACCCAGATACGTCCATCATTTCGAAGAGACTCTGACATCAATGTCAACTTCGACTGATAATCTCCTGATACAGGAATACAAGTCGGATGAATCTGTGTAAAACAAGGATTTGCCATCAATGCACCTTTCTTCACGGACCTCCAAGCTGCAGAGACATTACATGTCATTGCATTGGTTGATAAGTAAAATACGTTTCCATATCCCCCTGTGGCTAAGATCACACAATGTGCTGCGTGTCTTTCTAGTTCTCCTGTAAGAAGATTTCTGGCAATAATCCCTCTTGCCTTACCGTCAACCTTGACCATATCCATCATCTCGTGACGGTTGTACATTTTTACATTCCCAAGAGATATTTGTCTTGATAATGCTTGATATGCACCGATCAATAATTGTTGTCCTGTTTGACCTTTAGCGTAGAATGTTCTAGATACTTGAACACCACCAAACGATCTATTGTCTAAAAGTCCACCGTAATCTCTTGCGAATGGTACTCCTTGAGCAACACATTGATCGATAATATCAGTACTTACTTCTGCAAGTCTGTGCACATTTGCTTCCCTTGATCTATAATCACCACCTTTGATGGTATCATAGAAAAGACGGTAGGTGCTATCTCCATCATTCTGATAATTCTTGGCAGCATTGATACCCCCTTGAGCGGCGATACTGTGCGCCCTTCTCGGACTATCATGAAATGTGAATGCTTTCACTTTATATCCTAGCTCTCCAAGTGTAGCGGCAGCTGATGCTCCTGCTAGACCTGTTCCAACTACGATTACTTCTAGTCTCCTTTTATTATTAGGAGCGACAATAGGCATTTTTGATTTGTAGTCTGTCCACTTATCGGCTAAGTCTCCTTTTGGAATTTTTGAATCTAAACTCATAAGGCTTTATTTTAAAAAGTATCAACTGAAGTCGTACTTTGATTAAACAATTTGATTGAGGATCTATCCTCTTACTTCATCACAAAAAAGTAATACAATGGAATGACAGCATACAACAAAGGAACTATTACAGCATATGCTTTTCCCAATCCTTTAATAATAGGACTGTACTTTGGATGATTAATACCCAATGATTGGAATGCAGATTGAAATCCATGCCATAGGTGGAATGCTAAAGTAGCTAGACCAACGACGTAAGCTGCAACCATCAATGGATTGCTGAAGGTATGTGATACTTGAGAATATAAATCTTTCACTTGGTGATCCAATCCTTCTACACTTATCATAGCTAACTGATCTGTAAACTTCATCTTGAACCAGAAATCTCCCATGTGGATAAAAATAAATGCCAAGATCAGTGTACCTAATAAGGCCATGTTCTTAGATGCCCATGTTACTTCGGCGTTTGATCTGACAGCATATTTGCTTCCTTTTGCAGCTCGGTTCTTATACCAAATAACGAGTCCAAGAAAAGCATGTAGCAGGATAAAAAAATAATTTCCCCAAGCAATAGTAGAAATTAAGGGGTTTGTTGTCATGAAATATGCATACGCATTGAATGATGCGCCGCCGTCATCTTTGAGCAATTGTAGATTTCCTGCTAAGTGAACTACAAGGAATAGTATCAAGAACAATCCAGTAAGACTCATAATAAGCTTTCGTCCAATGCTCGATGTAAAAAAGTTAATTAACCACTTCATATAAAATTCGAAATTTTCGTTTGTAAGTTTCTGACTACAAATTTAATGTTAAACAGTGGGGAGACAAGAATGGATGGGAAATACTTCTTATTTAGACTTTGTCTAAGTAGCTAGTGTTTAAACTCAAAGTTTTTTACAATTATAGATTACCGACCAAATATGGTATTCATATAAACCAAATTCTTTTTAAAATATCCAACCCCGATATGAGTCATCTCTATAATTTCTATTGAAGCTCCTACGTAAAGTTTTAATTTTCAAATATAAAAAATCTGTCTCTTATACACATCTCCGAGCCCACGAGACAGGCAGAAATCT
>CAJXUU010000413.1 GCA_913061325.1 uncultured Saprospirales bacterium
ACAGGCATATAACGATGAAATTGATTAACCGCATTCCATTTTTTCTTTTCTTTGTAGCGCATGAATAAAACTCCTTATAAATCTATTCTTAACTTTTATTGGAATGCTAAAACAAAATATAGCTTGCATTCTCCATTTGTGTATGATTTCTTTAATACCGTAATGAATGTAAAGGTGCAAGATCATCAGATTGAACTGGTTGAAAATGAAAGAAGCGTATTTATCAAAAACAATACAAATATAACTTTCGTTGAATATGGCGCTGGTTCTAAGTTGCAAAATGGAAATATTAGAAAAGTAAGTGACATTGCAAAGTCATCGTTATCTGGATCTTGGCAATGTAGATTGATGTTCAATATTATTCGCCGATATTCACCGAACAATATCTTGGAAGTTGGGACTTCATTGGGTATCTCAACGGCCTATTTGGCATCCGCATCTTCTTCCTCAACAATAGTTACCTTAGAAGGGAATCCCTCATCTGCAGCGAAAGCAAGAGCTCTTTTTGATAGACTAGTAATGACCAACATTTCAATTATTGAAGGAGAGTTTGGTGAAACAATAGATATAGCACTAGTAACTCTATCTAAGGTTGATTGCGCATTTATTGACGGAAATCACAGAAAGCAAGCGACTATTGATTATTTCCATCAAATTCGAGCATTTACTGATAAAAACAGCTTTATTATAATCGACGATATATACTGGTCATATGGAATGCAAGAAGCATGGCAAGAGATTATTAGCCATGAGTCAGTTGCATTTTCTATTGACTTATTTAGATTTGGTATTGTGTTTTTTGATCATTCCATAATGGAAAAGCAACATTTTTTAATGATTGAAGCTAAGTGGAAATTATGGTCTTTTGGTGTGTTTGGTTAATTTTGAATGCAAGAATGGTATATTGACATAACATTTATCTTAATACGTTATGTCTTGTAAATCATATCCTTTATCTTGCATTTATATTAATACATGAAGTATGCAAAGGTTGAAAGTTATTGGATTTCTATTAATTAGTGCATGTTACGTGTTCGCACAAACTAGTTTTTACAATGCGACTCAGGAGATATTAGGTCAACAAATAATAAATAGTACAATAGCGATAGCTGTCGATGATATTAATGGAGATCAAAAAGATGATCTTATTGTTTTTGACCAAGGAAAATTTCTTAAGACTTTTACTCAGACATCTTCAAATACACCATTTACTTATAAGAATCATACACAAACTTCAGCTTTTGGAGAATGGGCAGTTATCACAGGAGATCTAAATAATGATGGAACTCCTGAAATAATTGCCAGTGGTAATGAGAATGGCTCGGAAATCTTGTTTTCTAACAATGATAATTATGGTACAGTTCAAATTACCCCTGCAGTATATTCTCAGAATACCAACCTAGTTGATCTCAATAATGATGGATTTCTAGATCTTTTTGTGTGTAATGATGTAGGGGAAAATCAAACCTATTTCAATGATGGAGAAGGCAAAATGGTCAAAAAAGTAATTATAGATTTTAAAACGAGTGAAGAGGATGATATGTCAGGTAATTATTCCTCGATCTTTACTGATATTGATAATGATGGCGATTTAGATCTATATATTGGAAAGTGTAGAGCTGGCGCTTCTGATCCAACAGATAGAAGAAGAATTAATACTCTATATATTAATAATAGTGATGGAACATATACAGAAAGTGCCGAAAATTTTGGACTTGCAAATGGCTCACAAACATGGTCAGTTGATGCTGGAGATGTTGACAATGACGGTGATATTGATATTCTAGTAGCCAATCACGATAGAGACCATGACCTTATGATAAATGATGAATCTGGACATTTTACTAGATTTTGGGGACTACCGGAAGAATCAAAAAGTTTTGCATATCAAAGTTTCTTTGCTGATTTTGATAATAATGGCTGGCTTGACATATTTATCACAGAACCTTTAAAAAGCTATATATTATATAATAATGAAATGAAGTTTTCTCAATATGATATAAGCCAAGGTGGAAAGAAGGCTTTTTCTGGAGCTACAGGAGATTTTAATTCTGACGGATACTTAGATTTATATCTTGGTTTTGCTGGTTCATTTCAATCACCAGGAAGTCAATCGGACATTGTAGCGCTTAATGAAGGTGGATCTAATAATTTCCTAGATATCAATCTTATAGGGGAGACGACAAACAAGGATGCTATAGGAGCGAAAGTATTAATATACTATCAAGGAGGATCGCAAATCAGAGAAATCACAGCTGGGAAAAGTTATGGCATAATGAACAGTACCGTTGCTCATTTTGGATTAGGAGAGGTCGAAATAGTAGATTCTATTTTAGTGTATTGGCCATCTGGCATGAAAACTATTTTGAACAATTCTTATGAAGCCAATAACTTTATGACTATTACAGAAGATGGGTGCGTTTCTACTAGATTGAAAATAAAGGATTATGAGCTTTGTTCAGGTAATACTATAACTATAGAACTAGATAAAGAGTACGATACTTATTTATGGTCTGATGGTAGTGCAGATACAACATTACTAATTTCTGCACCAGGTAGTTATTCAGTTGTTGTCACTAAAAATGGATGTGTATATGGGAGTAATTTTTTCAATGTAAAGACAGAAAAAGTGCACCAAAGTGATGAACTGATATATTCTGACGCGAAAGTGGGCTGTGATAATAGTTTAATATCGCTAAGTGCTATTAATGGATTGTCTTATGAATGGTCAAATGGAGAGACTGATCGCGAAATCTATGTTTCCGAAGCTGGCATTTATAATGTTACCATTAGTACAAATTGTGAAACACACATTTCCGATGAATACGAAGTAGAATTCGTGCAATTATCAGAAGAGGAAATAACAGAAGATACAGTCTTAATTGGTGAACAAGCCGAACTATCACTTACAGGTGATAATGTAAATTGGTATCGTGAATATTATGATAATGCAATTATTAAAAGTGGAAATGATTTCACTACTGTTCCATTATTCAGAGATTCAATCTTCTATGCTGGAAATACAACTATTGATGATGGTGAATCAACTGTCAAAATGACTCCAGTTCCATTAAACAGTACTTTTGATGATCAATTTACTGGGAATGATTCTCTTGATTTTAAGGTGCTATCTCCTTTTGTATTAAAATCAGTTTCTGTTCGTACTCAAGTATCAGGAAAGAGGATTGTTGAAATTTGGAAGGGTAGAATATTAATAAAGGCTATAGAAAAAGCAATGGAGCCAGGTAAAAATGATATCCCTTTTAATATAAAGCTTAAACCTGGGGATTATAGGCTTACAACGAATAGAGAAAATAACGTATCAGAACTAGAATCAGAAAATCCACTTTTTTCATATTCAGACCAATTTTTGGGCTTTGATAAGACTATTCCTGGATATCTGAAGATAGGGGAGAGTACATTGTACAAAAACGTCACACCTTACTTCTTTAATTGGAATATCAACTATGGTAACTATTCATGTGAGAATCGATATGCTGTAAAAGCAAGTGTGAAAGAGGATGTTTCTACCACTGAAACTGATTTTATATTTAAAGTATATCCAAATCCGTCTAATGGAATTTTCACTATTGATACCGAATTCTTTGGAACTGCTGAAATTTGGAATGTTGATGGTAAAAACATAATTCAGTCCATTAAGTTGAATTCTGGAAATAATACTATCAATACAAGAATCTCAAGCGGAATGTATATTTTAAAATTAGAATCTAAAGATCATATGACCAGTAGACTGATAGTTGTTGATTGATCTTGCACATCCCCTTAATCGAGCTAAAATAAGAATGTCAGCCACTATAAAATGACTGACAATTATTAAGATTATATTATACTATTTACGGTATGGAATGACGGAATATTTTAGAATTCCTCAAAGC
>CAJXUU010000414.1 GCA_913061325.1 uncultured Saprospirales bacterium
ATCTACACTATCCTCTTCGTCGGCAGCGTCAGATGTGTATAAGAGACAGCTCCTTCATTATTGCCTATGTGTTTTATTATAGGATAATCATCAGTATTGTATTCATATTCATAGACTTTACTATCGAAGAATCCATTAGGTGCATCAATTTTCAAAATGTTATTGTTATTACTGCTTATATTGTGAGACCTTGTTATGTAAAAGTGAAAACCAATAACTCTAAAATAATCAAGGATCTGCTGTAAATTAAGGTCTCGAATAGTGTTAAAGGGGTTTCTTTTGTTATCATATTCATAGGTTGCTGTATATGTGACCCCATTTAATATATATGTTTTGGACATTAAATTAGCGCCATCATATTCTACACTAAAAGTGTCTGTTCCATTTGTCCAATTTATTATTCTATTTAAATCGTCTAAAGTAGCAGTATAATTTGTTGAATTATTTTGGTCTATGAACGTTACAATTTGATTATCGTATTCTATATGATAAAGATTATTAGGTTGAAATGTTTGAATCGTATTTATTCTATTATTTTGGTCGTAAGTCACACTGATACCTATTATTGAAACTCCAGTGTGATCACCAACATCTATTCTAACCCCACTAATCTTATCGTCTATCATATCTTGGATTTCAAGATAGTCTACTTGGAACTGATCTCCAGTAACCGATAAACCGCCTAACCAACTGGATAAGAAGTTTCCATTATAATTAAATTGATTGTTAAAATCCCCTATAAATTTACAACGAGGAGTAATGGAAAGTGTAGATGTTGTTCCTTCTAGAATTAAATCGTTTTCTATCAGGTCATTTAGAGTTATATTTATCAGAGATTGTTTGGAAACATCTCCTCTTCTAACCGAAACAATAGCTGTTAAAGTATTATAATTCTCGAAATCAAAAAAATACGGATTGCCGACACTCAATGCTCCAGTAGTTTGATCAACTAAAAATGCGCCATCATTAGATTCTTCAACCAATTCAAAACTTAATGTCCCTTGATTCGTGGTTCCTTCAATTGTTGTAATTAATTGACCAATATTTGGATTTTCATCCATGGTTAAATTTATATCAGAGGTGGATACTGTAATTTCTTCCATTCCATTTTCTGAGGAGCAAGATTGAAAAAATACACCGATAATGAATAAACTTAGTATAGTATAATAATTTATTTCTCTCATATATTTGAATGTTTGCCAACGGTATTGAATAAACGCACGTTTTAATGGCGTTTATTTGTTGTTATCCACCTTTTTACTATTCATTCTTTTTACTACACATGGATTTCCAAAGGCGATACAATTATTAGGGATATCTTTAACGACAACGCTTCCTACCCCAATTACTGAGTTTTCTCCTATAGTTATATTTTCCTTGACAGAAGTGCCTGACCCAATCATTGTTTTTTTACCAATTTTAACAAAACTACTTAAGGTAACTCCTGGATTTATGGTTACAAAATCGTCGAGCTCACAATGATGACCAATATTGCAATTACGTTTAATATTAACTCCAAATCCAATTGAAGTGCAAGATGCTATTGTACTCAATGGTTCCAATTGCAAACCATAAGTAAGCTGAACAGATCTTGAGACATAACTAGTGGGGTGAATAAGGTTTATAAATTGTTTATTTTCTATATGGAAAAGCTTCTTGAAATGACTATGAACTATTTCTTTAGATTTGGGTCCAACTACAGACAATGCAAAAATCCCTTCAGGATTAGGAGTTTTATTGACTTTATTGAATTCAACGAAATCTACTTTAATTCCATTTAAAGGGTTAAGGTAATTTAAGTTATCTATGGGCATATTATTGAAAATTCGAAAATTTTCAATACCTGTTGTCTCATTGGTTAATTCAAGTAATATATTTAACAGTGATGGTACACAGCCTAAAATATTCAATGTTTTGTTATTTCCCATGGTTTTTATTATAGAGGCCCAATTCACTACTGGTCATAAGTTGTTTCTGATTTATTTCCATTAATTGATGTATTCGTTTTAATAATTTGCTGTTTGTGGCTTCTATTGTTCTTTGTTGATCAAACCAATTATTATCTTCTAAACCTATTCGAACACCAAGTCCAGATGCAATTGCCATAGAATTTGTTTGTAACTGATATTTTCCAATACCTCCAAGCGCTATAAAATGGTTCTTGGGAATTTCACTAATAACAGTTCCTATTTGAGAAAATGTAGGTTGCAAACCAGCAATGTTCCCAAAAATTAAATTCCAGTAAGAAGGACTCATGATTTTTTTTTTATTTAATAAGTATTTGCCAAAGTTAATCATACCTAAGTCAAAGCATTCCAATTCTGGATTTACACCAAAATCTAACATTTTGTCCAATAATCCTTCAATTATACTTGGAGAATTGATAGAAGCAGATTTATTAAAATTTAGAGATGATAATGTTAGTGAACACATATCAGGATATAACTCTATGACTTCTGAACGATGTTCAAAGTCAGGTGTATCTCGACCTGAAGTACTGCAACAGATGATTAAGTCCGGGCAACTCTTTCTGACACCTTCTACTATCTCGGCATAAACAGATTTTTTGTAAGTAGGTTTCCCATCGTCTAGTCGTGCATGCAAATGAGCGATGGTTATACCCATTTCATAAGCTTCATGAGTTTGTTCAATTATTTCTGATGGTGATATGGGTGTATTCTTATTCATTGCTTTTGTTGGAATCATTCCAGTTGGGCAAAAATTAATTATTGTCTTCATTGTAATTCAAATTGAGGATAACGGTTGGTATATGGGCCGTTTCCCGAAGGGTATGGCTTATATACATTGTTAGCCTTTCGTTATTTTTTATTTAGAGCTTCAATTCTTTCTTTATAGTAATCGTCACCACTAATTTCGTAGGCCTTGTTTAAGTATTTTAAAGCATTCTCTTTGTCGTTTTGAGATTCATAATACTCAGCCATCGAATCATAAGCATTTGCACTTGTTGGATTATACTTAATATTCATTTCAAAAAACATGAACGCCTTCTTAGGTTGTCCCATTTCCATATTCATGTAGCCATAGCCATTTAACATTTCGTCTATCATTGGTGCAGTGGGAACACCAAAATGTTCGGTATAGATTTGTTCCTGCTCCTTCAATAGCGAAACCAATCCTTCTAAAGGGGTTTCTGGATTATTATATTTTTGTGGAGATTTAAACTGATACCATTCAAAAAGAAATATCAGCCCATCTCTTATTGATGGTAACGGAACTGTACCATGTAAATCTTCATTATAAACCTTCCATGAAAAATTTAATCCATTCTGTTTTTGAGATTTAGTATAATTTGAAAACTCAATGATTGAACGCGCAAACAAAGTAAATTCTGAAGAGTCATCCATAATATTCTCCATGGTTATTTCTTCATTCCACATATGTAGCTGCTCTGCAGCTAAAGACACAAAAAGGGATTTGCCTTCATAACTTTCTGTACTCAGCTTTTGTTTTGCCTCCTTTAATAATTTTTGGCCATCCCAATCCAAACTTGGATCTATGGCTATATAGTTTTGAAAGAGATGTTTATGATTAACCAACATATTTATAGTAAACAAACCGGCATAAGAATGTCCAATTAATGTACGATAGTTCATGGTTGGATACTTGCTATCAATATATGGGATGAGTTCCTTCTCCATAAATTTAGTAAAGGTTTCTGCACCTCCAGTTTCATCGTTCATTAGATTACCGCGTCTCATTTTTATCTGCGAAGTAGTTAAATCTCTTATTCGGTTGCTGCGATTAGAAATCCCAACAAGTATCATATGTGGGAGGTAATGCCCCCAATAATTACCATAAACAGCTTCCAAAGTACTTTCTAATGCTGTCTCTTATACACATCTGACGCTGCCGACGAAGAGGATA
>CAJXUU010000415.1 GCA_913061325.1 uncultured Saprospirales bacterium
TGGGCTCGGAGATGTGTATAAGAGACAGTGATGTTACTACCTATCTGAATGGACAAGAAATGATTCAGATATCTGATGAAAAGATTGGAGAAGGTAAAGGTGCTATAGCACTTCAGATTCACGATGGAGGAGGAATCAAAGTAAGATGGAGAAATATCCAAATAAAGAAACTGTAAAAAGAGAATCAACTAGAAATGTATGAGACATATTTTAATAGCTATATCAATTGTTTGCCTTTGCATTGGCTGTAAACATAAAGATGTAAACAAAGTAACAAATGCAGTAAAAGGAACTGAAGCAGTGGTTGAATTAGCCAACACCTCAGTTGAGAAAGGAGACTGGATTCATCTTTTTGATGGCTCAAGTACTGATGGATGGAGAGCCTTTCGAGGAGAAACGCTACCTCCTCAATGGAAGATTGTAGATGGGGCGCTTACATTCGATACAGAGAAGCGAGTAGAATCAGAAAAGCAAGGGGGCAAAGACATAGTATATGGAGCAGAACAGTTTGATAATTTCGAATTGTATCTAGAATGGAAACTGCCAGAAGGAGGAAACAGTGGGGTGTTTTATCATATAAATGAGGATTTTTGGATTTCTGATGTATCACCAGAGTATCAACTTCTAGATGATCTGAAATGGGAAGAAATTAATGGCGCCAAGCTAGAAGAATGGCAGAAAACGGGTGCTGATTATGCTATGCATATAGCGGATAATTCTAAAAAAATAGTAAAACCCGCTGGAGAGTGGAATACAACAAGAATCATATTTACACCAGACCATGCAGAACATTGGCTAAATGGCAATAAAATACTTGAATTTGATCCTTGGTCAAAAGATTGGGAAAAACGAAAGAAGTCAGGAAAATGGAAAGATCATCCAGAGTATGGTACTTTTAAAAAAGGATATATAGGATTGCAAGATCATGATAGTCCTCTTTGGTTTAAAAATATAAAAATAAGGAAGTTGTAATTTTCGAAGAACCCATTAAACAGGGATTATACGAGAAAACGGATTTATTTAATTGAATATTTTAAGAATGAAAAGATGAAAAGACGAGAATTTATAAAAAGTAGTGCGGCAATTGCAGGTGTAATAATATTGCCTTCATGTGCGAATGCTAAAGGAGTAGCAATGGATAAGTTGCGAACTGCACATATCGGAGTAGGTGGTATGGGTTTAGAAGACCTTAAAGCGATGGCATCTCATTCGGATGTAGTTGTGACAGCACTTTGTGATGTGGATTCTCTAAATTTAGATGCAGCTCATGCTTTATTTCCAAACGCGAAAGTATATGCTGACTATAGGAAAATGCTAACGGAGATGAAAGATGATATTGATGCTGTAGTAGTATCGACACCTGATCATTCGCACGCACCAGCATCACTACAAGCAATGGATCTTGGAAAAGCGGTCTATTGTCAGAAACCTCTAACTCATCATGTGAGTGAAGCAAGAGCTATGAATGCTGTGGCAAAAGCAAAGAATTTGGTGACTCAAATGGGTATCCAAGTTCACTCGTTTTATGATTATAAATTAGCTACTCAACTTATCCAAGCAGGCATAATAGGAAAAGTAAATACAGTACATGCTTGGTCTCCTAAAAATTGGGGATATGATGGCGCTGAGCCCGAAGGATCGGATCCAATCCCGGAAAACTTAGATTGGAACTTGTGGTTAGGTACTGCGCCGAAACGTGCATATAAAAAGGATGCTTACCATCCTGGAAACTGGAGGAAGATTATGGATTTTGGATGTGGCACATTAGGTGATATGGGTGTTCATATTTTTGATACTCCGTATAATGCATTATCACTTGATGTCCCGCGTACTATTATGACCGAATGTAGACCTGATAATGGATATGGATTCCCTGAGCAAAATACTGTGACTTATGAGTTTCCAGGGACAAAATATACAACTGATTCATTCAAATGGGTATGGTATGATGGAGAAGGTGCACCTGCAGAACATCCTGATTTAGTGTTACCAAATGGAGAAGTTTTACCAGATCAAGGCGCCATATTTGTTGGTGAAAAAGGGACATTATTGCTCCCACACTTTATGCAATTGCCAAAACTACTGGTCGAAGGTGAATATCAAGACCTAGATATGTCTATCCTAGAAGAATCACAAAGGTTGGTAGAACCAGTAAGAGATTATGGATCTGAGAGTCCAAAACATTACCACCAGTTTGTAGATGCGTGCCTTGGAAAAGGGGAGTGTACTGCACCATTTTCTTATGCGGCTCGCCTTACAGAGACTATCTTATTAGGAGTTATAGCAGGAAGATTTCCGAATCAGACACTTCATTGGGATGCTGAGTCAGGTCAGTTTGCAGAAGCAGAAGCGAATCAATATCTTGATGGGAAGTATCGTGCGTTTTAGGCATCAGTTTTAGCTAACTTTATACGAATGATCAAAAATGACTATAATGAAAAGCGTTGATAAATGCTGGTAGCCTCTAGGTACCATATTGGACAAAAAATAGCGAGTTTTAATGACACCTTCGTCTGGGCGATGTTGTAAGGTTGTAAGGTTGTAAAGTTGTAAGGTTGTAAGGTTGTAAGGTTGTAAAGTTGTAAAGTTGAAGAGTTGTAAAGTTGTAAATTTGAAGAGTTGTAAGGTTGTAAGGTTGTAAGGTTGTAAATTTGAAGAGTTGCAAGGTTGTAAAGTTGGGCATCAATTTTTTCTAATACGTTTGATGAGGATTTCTTGGTCTGAGAATATCATCCAGCTAAAATCATATACATAACTTACTGTCTTGCCCTGATTATTGATATGATAATGTGTTATATAGCTGAAGTTAAATTTTTTATCATCAAGTAGATCACGAACTACTTTCATTTGGACTTTATTTTTTCCTACTATTTCTAATAAAATAGACCTATTTCTGTGTAATATCTTATCTATAGATGCAGTGGCTATTTCTGTTACGGATCGTAAACTATAAGCGTAATCTGATTTGCATTTCACAGAGCAGAATACTTTATCCGACCTCCCTTTAATTTCTTGTTTGCACATTCTACATGTGCGTTTTTTGCTAGAATTTATCATAAGCGTAAATTAACGGTTAATTATTCGATAATAACCGTTAGTTATCGATTAATGTCATAGAATACTAAAAATCAGTTAATTAGAGTATATATTATTGTGTAATATTTAGCATATTTACAAAATGAAAGCAATAATATCACAAATACACGCTAAGTCACAACGTATAAAGATCAAAATTCCTTTTGAAGCACTGCAATGGCGCATTGAATTGAAGAAGATTCAAAGCATATTTTATCACAAACCACAAAAGCAGTGGAGTATACCTAATACAGAAGGTAATTTGAATAGATTAAAGGCTCTTTTTGGAGAGGACTTTGAAATAATAAATAATAATAAAAAAGTAGCTTTACCAGCTTTTGAAATGACTCCTCATATTGCTAGACAAATAGAAGCAATGATGACTAAAATGGTATTAATGGGAAGGGAACAAAGTACTATCATGTGCTACAGGAGCGAGATATTATCTTATCTTAAAGAGTTTGAAAACAAGGACCTTAACGTGATTACTAAACAAGAAATAGAACAATACCTTTTTCGTCTAAAGGATAAACACAAAATCAGTGATTCTAAACAAAATCAAATAATAAATGCTATCAAGTTCTACCAAGAGAAGGTGTTGGGTTTACCTAGAACTATATATGATCTTACTCGGCCCAAAAAGTCTAAAACGCTTCCAGGAACTTTGAGCGAAGATGAAGTATTTAGACTGATAAATCAACCAACAAATATAAAGCATAAAGCTATATTGCTGTCTCTTATACACATCTGACGCTGCCGACGAAGAGGATAGTG
>CAJXUU010000416.1 GCA_913061325.1 uncultured Saprospirales bacterium
TCGTCGGCAGCGTCAGATGTGTATAAGAGACAGGCAAGACTATTATCACAAAGGAAAGTTACTTTCTCATCTTTGTTGATATCGAAATTTAAATTTTTGAAGTATTGCTCTCCATCTACAGCATAACTGAGGTTTCTAACAGTCAAGATCACATCGCCTACTTCTCTGTCTTTATTGAATATGATACCCGGATACTTTCTACTAGAAGGTTGAATATCTGAAACATTGATCTTTTCCAACATCTTCTTCCTTGAAGTGGCCTGCTTTGACTTAGATGCATTGGCACTAAAACGATCTATAAATGCTTGTAATTCTTTCCTCTTTTCTTCGGATTTTTTGTTCTGAGACATTTTTTGTTTCAGAGCCAATTGGCTACTTTCATACCAGAAAGTATAGTTGCCTGTATACATCTTGATTTTACTAAAATCAATATCCACTATGTGCGTACATACCGTATCCAAAAAGTGTCTATCGTGAGATACTACAATGACTGTATTCTTGAAATCAAGCAAGAAGTCCTCTAACCATGATACGGTTTGGATATCTAGATCATTGGTAGGCTCATCTAGAATCAAGATGTCTGGAGAACCAAATAGTGCTTGAGCCAAGAGGATTCTAACCTTTTGATTGCCATCCATGTCTTTCATCACTTTGTAATGATCATCTTCATGAATCCGCATACCACTCAATAGTGCAGCTGCGTCCGGCTCTGCATTCCAACCGTCCATCTCAGCGAACTCACCTTCTAGCTCACTTGCTTTGATTCCATCTTCATCATTGAAGTCTGGCTTAGCATAGATTGCATCTTTTGCTTGCATTAAGTTCCATAATTTCTCATGGCCCATCAATACTGTATTAAGCACAGTAACCTCATCATATTCATAGTGATTCTGCTTGAGTACAGCCATACGCTTACCTGACTCAAGATTTATATCTCCGAGATTCGCTTCTATCTCTCCAGAAAGAATTTTTAGAAAAGTAGATTTTCCTGCTCCGTTAGCACCAATGACACCATAACAGTTATCTCCTTTAAAAGCTATATTTACTTCGTCAAAAAGTACTCTTTTCCCGTATTGAAGGGTTATATTATTTGCTGATATCATCTATATTCTGAATTTGAAGCCGCAAAGGTATGATATTTAAGTTTTAAGTTATAAAAAAAGGGTTTTAAGATTGAAAAGAATACTAGTATGAAAGTGTATTCGTCTCCTTACCTTGGATTCTCAAGCCAATTAAGGATTAAATTATTCGTAACGACTCAGCATATGACCCTAGAATGGGCCACATCATGTTAGTGACGGATATAATCCGTCGATAATAGTTGGATTTAGGCGTGTTTTGGCGGTGTTTTTGCCCAAAGAAGCAAAAATAGTGACAAGATTATAATTTTTCAAGGGTACCTGAGTAGTTACAATTATTCAAATTTTCGATTGATGTAATTTGCTCTAAGAATTGGCTTTATTGATAAAGTTGACATCAATTCTTTACATTCAACGAGATTATGTATTTTGTGGCAGAGTATTAAGTGGTAAATTTATTTGACCATAGTCTTTCTATTTAAGCAACATACGTCTCTAACTCCTCAAAATAATCCAATGAAAATTGAAGCAAATGGTGCAATTCTACAACAAGGTATGACAACCTATCAATATGGAACGCATGTTATAGCGGGGTACGCATTGCGCAGTAGTGCTATTGATTTGGATAAATATATCGGACAAACTCTAACAGTTGTTGGTCATCTAATCAATGGATATCCTGTTGATGGTGGACCTGACTATCTTGAAGTTGAAGAGATAAAGTAAAGTTGATAACAAGACCTAAAATAAACGAATACATAGTTTAACTTAAACGATAGTAAAATACTTATTATGGAAAAAATACTAATTTATGGATTTATTACTTTAACACTTGTTTTATGGATTTGGGCAATTGTTGACATTTTAAAATCACATTTTAAAGAAGGCAATATGAAAAATGTTTGGCTTGCTTTTGTTATTCTATTTCCAATTATAGGATCAATCATTTATTTTCAATTTAGAAGAAAAATAATTAATCGAAAATCAAGAAAATTTGAACCGAATTTTAAATAATTAGGAATTTTAATTCTACTATTTATTACTATCAAGGGAGGTGTAAATTGAAATAGAATGAACTATGTGGTTGCCCTTTGCATGGAGGGATTGCTTTACCAAAATTTGGATGAATGGTAAATTATTGAATTTGATCAGGCTTGAGATTTCTCTTAAACCAAAATGCTTCATTCATCCATCTTATCTCTTTGAGATAATACTCATGACTAAATAGAAATTATATTATTGCGATAGGTTACTCCTTTGAGAAATTCGTTGCTAATGCATATAAATCACGGTACTTGGAAACTTGTAAAATGAATTTTGGATTCCCTATTTTAAAGAGGATCTAATTTTGTTTAACGACCTTTTCAATAATGTGTCCTTCATAAATAATAAAGTATACACCAGCAGCCAAATGGCTTAAGTCGTGGGGTTGACTTGTAAATAATGTACCGTAAGATTGACCTTTTATGTCTTTTATTTCTATTGTTGAATGGCTAAAGTCTTTATGTTTAATCTCTAATGTACTTTGAAATGGATTGGGAACTACTGACCATGACTGTTTGTCAAATGTCTTTAGGTCACTGATGTTGTTCTGATAACAATCCAAATCAGCAACTTTAATCCGAATCGAATCCAACATAGGATAAAATGTATCTCCAGGACAGGCAGTATTCGAACAGCTGTTTTCTGAGCCACTGCTGTCAAGATGCCCAGCGACATTCGCTAAATTAAATTCACCTGTTTCGTGGTAGGATTCAATGAGGACATCAATATCATGATCAGTAGCTTCAAAGGCAACTAAATTAACCAAGGTGTTCACAGCTTCATTGGAAGGTGAGATCAAAGTAAAATCACCCAACAAACAAATTCCAATCGTATTTTCATTGATACAACTAAAATGTGCACCCTGATAGCCATCTGGTCTGCCTTCGTAAAGCACGCCATTGGGATCTATCAGCCAGTTGTAACCGATGTCATCCCATCCATTCGTATTCACATGCAGATCCCAAATGTATTTTATAACTTCGGAATAGTTAATATTGGGTTGGTTGCTTCCCGCAGAGTGGTGCACAATAATATGTGTAGGTACTGTCAGTTCTGGTGTAATGTCAATCGGACAGGTTGAGCACCAGCATGACCTTTCACACATATTTAGCTGCTCACAGAAGATTGATCTTTGTGACGATGCATCACTTGTCTTTCGGCGCTTCCCCATGAAAAGTCTAATCGTTAGATCAGTGGCTAGATTATCAGATGTTTTAATTTGAAGTGCGGAAAATGCTGTTGTTATTAATTGCCCTTCGTAAGCAGTCCGTATTCTTTCAGCCAATTCATGTTGCGGTAAAAAAGTTTGCCATACAGACCATTGTTCTTCATGCAGCACACGATACATAATGTCTTGATAATCAGTGTCAAAATGATGCCCAGAAATACCAACAAAAGATATATCATTAAAGGAGTGATTGAAATCAATGATTTCACTTATGTATTCCAAATTGTTCTTTTGAAATACAGGTGTAATCTCATATGTGCTTGATTGCGATTGCGCTGTCATACAAATGATAAAACTTAACAGTACAAAGTTGATCCACGATTTCATGAGAGCAAGATAATATAATTCACAGACTGCTTCGGAGTGATGTTGGTATTGTGTGTTTACAAATTGCACTTTTCAATGGAATTCCTCAAAAGCATGAAAAGCCATTGCACCCAATATAAAAGTAATTATGAGTCCACTCCGAAAAGTATCAATTTCTTCAAAATGAATTA
>CAJXUU010000417.1 GCA_913061325.1 uncultured Saprospirales bacterium
TCTACACTATCCTCTTCGTCGGCAGCGTCAGATGTGTATAAGAGACAGCTTAATAACATTGGACTAATATATTATTATATAGACAGTTACGATTTAGCCTTAGACCATTTTACAGAATCAATAGATATTTATCACGAATTAAAACTGGTAAAAAAAATAGGTAGCGGATTAAGCCATATTGGATCTGTTTATTATGGACAAGGCAAGTATATTGAGGCTATAGAAAAAGGCGAAGAAGCTATACAACTGCTACTTGAATCCAACAATAAATTTACATTAGCTGATAATTACTTTCTGTTAGCAAAAGCATATGAAAAAATAGGTAACAAGGAAAAAACAAGATATTATCTCGATAAAAGCCTAGAGATTGATTATACAATAAATAATAATTCAAGAATTATTGAGCGGCTTACTTTTGATGCAGATTCATTTTACGATTCTGACTTGACCAAAGCAACTGAAAAGGCGGAGGACGTACTAAAACTAGTTAAAGGAGACACAAGGAATGAACTTAAGGTTGGATTGTACGAATTATTATATAAATGTTACAAATCCCAAAATAAATACGACTTGTCTCTTTCTATGCATGAGAAGCGGGTAATCTATAATGACAGTCTGCAACTTCAAAAAAATAAAACGGTCATAGTGAGAGAGGCTATTCAAAATGAATATGAAGCCAAACTTTATCAAACTCAACTCGATAACGAAAAAACACAAGGAAAATTAAAAGTTGATCACTTGAATAGAACATATGCTATTATTTTCATTTGTACACTTCTCGTATTTTTTATTGGTTTTTACAGTAGATCTGTTATAAAAGCCAATCAAAAAGAAAAAGATGGATTTCTAGAAGAATTAGAAAGATTGAAAAGCATTGATTCTTCCTTAGTGGCACAGACCAATAAATTTGAATTGGATAGATTCAAAATAGAAGCTTTTATAGAAAGGAAAATAAATGAAACTGATTGGAAAGTTCTCAATATTTTAATTGATGATCCAGTTATGCCGAATAAAGATATAGCCAAAAAAGCATTCATGAGTGTTGATGGAATTGGTTCTTCATTACGCAGAATGTATGATTATTTTGAAATCAAAGAATCCAAGTATAAGAAGATATCGTTGCTTATGTTAGCGATTAAGCTTTCTAATAATTAGACATTAATCCGGTGGTTTTCTACTATTTATTGAACTACAATTTTTTTTGATTTTGGTTTATAATTCAATGTATTTCATATTATATCTAGGAGTTTTGCTTCACGCTTAGGCGTGAAAGTGATCTATATAAGAGGCTTCACGGTTATAAGTGACAAATAGATTATTAAGTTGTTATTTATTAGTGCTTTAATTGGACAAAGTCCCATTTATTAATTTTTAATTACTTAAGAACTAAACCTAATCTATGAAAAACATATTTACTTCCATATTTATTATTCTACTCAGTATTTCTGCCAAAAGCCAATGTGAATTTGTAGGTATTCAAGTATCATCTTCAGACACTACCTATGTACAACTCTATCATGCTGGTTTTTTCAATATCCCTTCTGGATTTGCTAATGTTTGCGAATGGGAGGTTACAGATTTTTCAGGTGCAATTATTCACCAAGCTACAACATCAGGGGCCTTTGCCGATCAATCATTTTCACTTTTTAATCATTCTGTGCCTATTACAGATTTCATGAAAGTAGATTTATTAATAACCAATGAAACTTCAGGTATTACGTGTTTTATGAGTGACACTTTATTTTGGGAAGTAATGGAGGTTCTTCCTGGGGCATTTATAGGGAATTGGGGAGTATTGAGTAATAATCCAGGTATAGAAATTACGCTTGACCTAGAATTAGTTGATGCTATTGATGTAAACTGTTTTGGAGACAGTGATGGTTCCATATCCGTTTTAGCTTCTGGGGGAGATGCTCCGTATAGTTTTTCTATAGATAATGGACCTTCTTCTTCTTCTTCTTCTGATTTTGGAAACCTCGAAGTTGGGGTGCATGTGGTAGTTGTGACTGACAATAATGGAGCTACTGCATCTCTTACTGTAGAATTATTTGAGCCAGTTGAATTCATTGTTGATATTAATGAAGAAAATGTTACTTGCTTTGAGGGGGAAAATGGTGAAATTTTTGCCTTAGCATCTGGAGGAATGAGTAGTAATGGATATAATTATTTCATTAATGGTGCTGGTCCTTTTAATACTGGATTGTTCTCGAACTTGACTGCTGGATCGTACGAAATCATTGTAGAGGATGATAATGCTTGTATTATTAGTGAGACGGTAGAGATAACAGAACCAGAAGAGATAATTGTTGATAATATAGTGCTCACACATTTAGGGTGTTTTTCTGATGCTAACGGAAGCATTAACTTTGAAGTTTTAGGTGGTACGAGTCCATATAGTTATGCATATGATGACCAAGATTCTATTACTACCTTGCCTATTACCAATTTGAGTGCGGGACAGTATATGATCACTGTATCAGATCAGGACTCATGTACACTTGTTTTTGATTTTGAAATATTAGGTCCAGATACATTGACACTAGTAATAGGAGATCTTGTAAATGATGACTGTGACGAAGAGGATAGTGGAAGTGTGACTCTAATTGGAGGAGGTGGTACTCCAGGCTACACTTATACAGTAGGCGGTGAGTCTAACACTTCTGGCGAATTCACCAATTTAGAATCTGGAGATTATACGGCAATCCTTGAAGATGGGAATGGGTGTACAATTGAAATGATGTTAGTAATTGGATTAGAATCTGACATTGATGTAGAATATGTAATTACCAATCCAGGATGTTCCGGTGATTCTACAGGTATTATTGCTGTTCTTGTCACTGATGGTAATGAAGGATATACATTCTCTCTTAATCAGGTAGAGATGCCTTCTTCAGAGTTCATGGATCTAACTGCTGGAGTATACGAAATTCAGATAGGAAGCTCAAATGGCTGTGTATATAATGATACATTGACACTAAGTGATGTGTCTACATTATCAGTTGATTCGATTATAGTAGAAAATGTAAACTGTACTGTAGGAGAATATGGTATGATTGAAATTTTTGCTACTGGAGGAGGTGATCTTATGTATTTCTTGGATGCACAATTAAATATCACAGGAATATTTGAAGACATGGAAGAAGGTGCTTACACAATGGGTGCGATGGACACTGTAGGATGTATAATCGAAGAACAAGTAACTGTTAGTTTAGAAGGGCAAATCAATGGAGCAATTGATCTACTTCAAAATATTAGTTGTTTTGGTATGGCGGATGGAGAGGTTAGTATCTCTATTAATGGTGATACTGATGGATATGAATTTCAATTAGACACCATAATTAACACAGCAGGAATATTTACTGATTTATCACCTGGAGAATACCTTGTGGTTATATCAAACATTCAAAATTGTATATCCGAAATAGAGTTTGTCATCGAGGATGTTGAACCTCTTGTACTTGAGTTAATTGAATTTGTAGGTGATGATGGGACTGGAAATGGATCAATTACGGTAGAAGCAAATGGCGGAACAGAACCATATGAGTATTCTATTGATGGCGGGGTTACTTTTCAAATAGAAGCTGAGTTTTTAGGCTTGGAAAATGACATCTACACCGTATTAATTCAAGATGCTAATGGCTGTTTAGATAGTTTGATCGTTTTACTTACATCTGTTAAAGAGCAAGATTTGGGTTTAGACATTAAGGTTTATCCTCTTCCTGCCGAATTAGGAAAAGAGTTCACTATCAATTCAGAATATATTATAGAATCGATTTTAGTAGTAAATACACACCTGTCTCTTATACACATCTCCGAGCCCACGAGACAGGCAGAAATCTCG
>CAJXUU010000418.1 GCA_913061325.1 uncultured Saprospirales bacterium
AGATTTCTGCCTGTCTCGTGGGCTCGGAGATGTGTATAAGAGACAGGATATTTTTTGCTTTTTATTGGATGGTAATAATTATACGCTTCTACTGCTTTGTTTTTAATAAATACATCTAAGAATCTCTGGTCTGTAATAAAAATTACCGCCGCCATCATAATTAAATGAAGTGAAAATAACTTGACAGGAATATCATAACAGAAATTCATCATAGCTACCTGAGCCATTACACCCATAACTATAAACGAACCAATTGTCTGTGTACGTCTGGGGATCAAAAGTAAGCCTCCCAATAGTTCTAAAAAACCAACAAACACATTAAATCCCTTTGAAAAGCCCATGTATGTCCAAGCTAACCCCATTGGAGAAAAATCACCTAACGGGTCAAGTAAATGTGCTAGAGACGCTGATGGAAATTGAATTTTAAAAATTTTCACAAAACCATATACAATCATCGCTGCAACGAGGACAATACGAAGAAATACCAAAAACCAATATTGTAGTTTATTGTAGCTTTCGCGTCTTCTATCCAAAATGTTCCAAAGAATAAATATTACAAAGGTCGAAACTACATTTACAAATAAAGTTATATATGCAAATGTATGATCTCCACTACCATTTCCACTTACTTTATAATCATACTGAATTCCAAAAACAACTTTTCCAATCCATCGATATTGCGATTCAAATAGTGGACTTAAAAAAGCAAGGAATATGTATAGAACAAAATAGGTAAACAATAATCTGAACAACACTTTGCTAGAAGTAGTCCAGTATCCTCTAAATTCTTGGGTTAATAGATTCATACAAGGAAGTTAGTAGTTGGAAGACTGTTTTAATTGAAAATGTGTTACAACATCTTGGCTAGACGCTGTAATTGAAACATTGAGACTTAGATGCTTTAGTATTGGGATTATACGATCCTTTAACCCTATTTCGTATTTAATACTCTGTCTTCCTTTTTTGCTTGAGAGTCCTTACTAGCACCTATTGCTAGTCCGATTAACATTCCAAAAACTATGCTATTGCCAACATCTAATACTGAACTAAAAGCAGCTCCAAATGCTACTCCAAGGGCAAGACCTATTGCTGTGTAATATCCATCTGTAATCAATGAAAATTGATCTTTCAAATATTTTTTAAATTCACTAAGACTTTTTTTATAGAACCTTTTTCTGTTACCTGGATCCGAATTTAGCTCAAGTATATCAAGATTATATTCTATATCCTCCAATTCTTCTTCCTCAAATTCTCTTTCCTCCAAATCAGATATTATTGCTATAAAACTCTCATATACCGTAATTTCAGACTTCTTGTCCGTTTCTAATATTAAATTATTGAAAAAATCTGAAGCTGCATATAATTTCATTTCTACTAGTTTGATGTTTTAGCATATTACATGATTATATATAACAATGCATTTGTTTTTATCCAAATTGACATATATAATCGACGAAATCACTATTTAGATTTGAAATGAATCCCAAAATTCCTGCACTATTTTATTTGGTGAAATTTGATACCAAGTGAACGTTCATAGTTCCCAAGAATCTTAACCTCAGAAGCATTCGCAAAACAAATAGAAACACCTTTCTTACCAGCACGAGCGGTTCGTCCACTACGGTGTGTATAATATTCATCACTTTCTGGTAGTTGGTAATGAGCAACGAAACTCAGATTAGCTATGTCGATACCACGTGCAGCAACGTCTGTCGCCACGAGAATTCGTAATTTTTCATTTTTAAATGCGCGCATTACCTTATCTCGTTCTTTTTGGTATAAATCGCCATGAATGCAATCTGCAGCTATCCCCTTTGCTTTCAAAGCATCGGTAAGTTCTTTGGTTGCCACTTTTGTTTTGCAAAAGATTACCCCACGGTTTTGTTGCTCTGATTTTAAAAATAACATTAGCGCATGCAATTTCTCTAAGTCATCACACTTCACATATTGGTGCAAAATATTTTTGTTGACGACATCTTCTTTGCTAACTACAATTCGTCTAGCGTCTTTTGACAAATGTTTAGAAATGATTTCTTTAATTCCATTTGGAATAGTCGCGGAAAACAGCCATTTGCTTTTAACTGCAGGAAGAAAACTCAAGATTTCATCCAATTCCTGTTTAAAACCCATACTCAACATTTCGTCTGCTTCATCTAACACAACAATCTTTATTGTGCTTAAATTAACAGCTTTACGATTTACCAAATCAATCAAGCGTCCTGGTGTAGCCACAATAATATGTGTAGGACGCCTCAATGAACTAATTTGACGATCAATAGGCTCGCCACCGTATACTGCTTCGGTAAATATTTTGGAAGAATACTTTGTAAACTTAAACAACTGTTTGGCTACCTGTTTAGCCAGTTCACGCGTTGGACATAGAATTAGGCCCTGCACTGAATTCATTTCTGGGTTTATTTGCTCCAACAATGGGAGTCCATAAGCCGCTGTTTTTCCTGTACCTGTTTGTGCCTGTGCGACAATATCCGTTGCTCCTGACATCAAAAATGGTATGACCTTCTTCTGAATATCAGTTGGTTCAACAATATTTAATTCAGTAAGTCCTTTTACAAACCCCGAGCTAACGCCTAACTTTTCGAATTTTTTCAAAATAACTGAGTTGATAATAAATCTAAAAAAACACAATATATGGACTGATGATTAGAATAGACAATTCATGTCTTTATATTCCAGTCTGGTGATTGAAATTTCAAATGATTTCGATCTATTTTAGCTGCATCTATCAGTCACGACTGGTAGAATTCTATCGTTGTTTAGTTGTCACCTAATTTGATTAAATTCACAAAAATTCCAACTCATCATGACACACTCTAGACGAAATTTCTTAGGTAATACTTCATTAGGAATTTTTGGTTTTTTTTCAATTAGTCCGCAATTTGATTTTCATAAAAATAATTCTTTAGCATTTTCGCAGGACTCCCCACGAATTCATTCCTTGTATCCGACGACAGATTACGAATCTGTTCGCGCAGTTGTTGGTGCTGCACACACACAACTTGACAAAGTAAAAGAACTAGTAAATGAACGTCCTGAGCTTGCAAAAGCAACTTGGAATTGGGGTTTTGGTGATGTAGAAAGTGCGTTGGGTGCAGCTTCACATATGGGTAGAAAGGATATTGCTGATCTTTTGATAGAAAAAGGAGCACGTCCAGATATTTACACTTTTGCTATGTTGGGAAAAATCAATACTGTAAAAAGTATGATTGAAGATATGCCTGGCATTCAAAAAATAAGAGGTCCTCATGGTTTAACTTTGATGCACCATGCAAAAATACGATTGATGAGAGAAAATGTAGAAGGTGCCGAGAAGAAACAACAAGAAGGTTTGGTCGAATATTTAACTTCGATCGGTGATGCTGACATAAAAGCTAAATCTTTAGAAATGACTGAAGCGGATAAAATGGTGTATGTGGGAAAATATCCTTTTGGAGAAGGTGATGATGACTTTTTTGAAGTCACACTTAATAGCCGAAAAAACTTATCGATAGCTCGAGGTGATGCATTTGGAAGAGCATTGTTTAAAGTTGACAATCATACTTTCGCACCAGGTGGTGCTTCTTCGGTAAGAATTCAATTTGAAGTAAAAGATGGTCTTGCTCAATCTGTTACCATCCATGAACCTTTGCCGATCATTAAAGTGGATCGCATGGGATAAGAATTGATGTGTCTGACAGTAAGAGATTCATGCTTATAATAATTAAGTCCACTCCGAAAACTCCTCAACACTAAAAATGTTTCTTTTGGCTAGATTTTCATTTATTTCAATTAACTGATGCTCAGGCATCACTGAATTTCAAAAAATA
>CAJXUU010000419.1 GCA_913061325.1 uncultured Saprospirales bacterium
TACACTATCCTCTTCGTCGGCAGCGTCAGATGTGTATAAGAGACAGATACTGGAGTATTGATAATATTTGCAAACGCAAAAGGTTTAAATCTTATTCCACATATATTTAATTGTCTTTTAGACTTAATTCGAATACTACAACTCCTTTGTCCAAAAAAAACTGCCCCAGGCCTTAGACGCACCCATTTACTATCTGTTGTCAACTTCACGAAACATGGCTGATCCGTTACTATAATATTGAAAGTACAAGTAGGCAAAAGCAGCTCAATAGGAGATTCTTCAGTACCCATGCATGAAGATACATGCCAATAACTTTCGACATGGCGTGTAAAAGCATCATCTGGTAATACTTCTGTATAGAGCATGCTCATTGTTTCATTTTCCTGAAATCACTTAAGAAGTTATCCTATTTAACTGTAGATCTATTGTCACCCATAATCATGGAGACGCATAAATTTACAATCTTGTTATTAATAAGAACTATTCTATTTTGTAAATAAATGTTAAGCTTTACAATTGGCCTAAAAGAATATACAAAAACTAGTTTTTAACCCACTAATTTCGATTTATCAATTGATAAATTCTACTATTGGTTTGATCGGATCAAATTATCACCAATTTTAATAAAACAGTGACATTTTAAAATGTACAAAATCAGAATATAGATTTGGAGTCATAAATTTTCTATCTTCCCACCTCTAAAATTATGACCAAACAAATAAAAGACACATATCAAATACTTGCGACTCCTTCTGAAGGTGAGTACAAAGAAAAAGGAAGTAAATTCCTAGCCTATGCCTACCCTGTTCGATCTATTGAAGAAGTAGAATACTATCAAGCAGAGGTCAAAAATATGCATCCAAAAGCTAGGCACTTTTGTTATGCATATCGAATTGGAATCGAAGGTGATATTTATAGAACGAACGATGATGGAGAACCTTCAGGCACAGCTGGAAAACCTATTTTTGGGCAATTTCTTAGCCATGATATAAGTGATACACTAATCATAGTAGTTAGATATTTTGGAGGAACAAAACTGGGTGCTTCGGGCCTGATCCATGCCTACAAAACTGCTGCTCATGAAGCGCTAGATGTAGGAGAAAAGATAAATCGAGTATTATCAGATATATACAGATTGACGTTTGAATATGGAGAAATGGGCAATGTATTGAATGTGACTAAATCATTGGACCTAAACATTATAAATAAGACCTTTGAAGCGATACCCTTTATAGAAATCGAAGTTCCAAGAAGCAAAATAGATCAATCTATCATTGACCTAAAAGCGAGACTACTCCAGATCAGCACTGAACAAATAGATGAGAAAACTACAGTCCCATTTTGTAAGATTGATAAAATAGAAAGTGATGATTAGTGTAGGTGTAACAGGTGGAATAGGTTCAGGAAAAACAACGGTTTGTAAGATATTCGAACAACTGGATATTCCAGTTTATTATGCAGATGCGGAAGCCAAACGATTGATGAGTCATAATCAAGAATTAAAATCTCAAGTCAAGTCAATATTAGGTAAAGAAGCATATCACAGAAATGGAAGATTAAATAGAAACTATGTAGCTTCTATTGTATTTTCTGATAAAGAAAAACTAGCTCAATTGAATAACATCGTTCATCCTGCGGTAAGAAAAGATGCTGTTAAATGGAGCAATTCTCAAAAGAGTAAATATACACTTCAAGAAGCAGCGCTTTTGGTAGAAAACGGTTCTTATAAACAATTAGACTATCTCATTGTAGTGACTGCCCCAGTTGAAATGAGAATCAAACGAGTATTAAAACGCGATAATTCAAATTTTGACGAAGTCAAGCGTCGGATAGATAACCAACTTCCAGAAAAAGAAAAAAAGAAAGTTGCGGATTTTATCATTGACAATAGTGGCGAGGCGTCACTAATTCATCAAATATTGAAGATTCATAGAACATTGTTGAAGAAATCATAGAACCAACTATTTCGAATGATTAAACCTCTGATATCGACCACGACATTTATTTTATAATAAATCTGCTTTCAAATGCAACGTTTATTAGTACATTGGTAATCTAATATATGATGGTTTTCAATTACACGATCATATATGATAAACCACAACCCAATAGTATGAAAAGAATCATTTTACAATTTACTTTTATTATGGCTTTTTGCTTGTCCTCCAGCTATATGTTTAGTCAGAGTATTCACTTTACCAATAATGATATCCTACCTACTTATTTTAATCCCGCCCAGACAGGCGCTTACGCTGGAACGTATCGAGCTGGACTCATAATTAGAGATCAATGGAGACCATCAGCTAATCTCCCATATACCAGTGGAGGATTATTTATTGATTCTCCTATTGTTTTTGGATTGAGCAAGCAACACTGGGTAGGCGTAGGGGCTACTTTATTCTACGATAGAGCGGGAGATGTGAGTCAGACTTGGTCAGGATTTTATCCAGGAGTCTCATATCATATTGGCTTGGACAAAAAATTCAAAAATGTAGTTACGCTTGGTGTACAATACGGATTCGCAAAAAGAGGCTATGATCCATTAAATGCATTTACAGAGTTTATGGGACTAGGTGGTACAAATGATCCTGATTTAGAAAGAATCAAAGGAAAGTCATTAACAGAATCCTACAGTACGGCTACGAGCCACCTTAACATTGGATTATTGTACAAAGGAAACATTGATAAGTACTCAAAATTTGAAATTGGAGGATCCTTTATGAATGTGCTAAATTCAGAATTAAAATTTTTAGCCCCTACATCAACCTCTCAAGACACCTCGATTACACTCGCTCCAGCAGGAATTAGTGCCGAAAATGGAAGGCTCAACTTTCACACAAAATACCGAAGAGCATCTAGCAGGAGAATGATCTGGGAACCATCTGCATATCTCTCCTTTATGCCAGAAGCAAGTAATATAAACATACAACTTCGAAATGAATACCTTCTAAAAAAAGGAGGTGACATCTCATTGATTTCTGGACTAGGAATGAGAGTTGGAGATGCTGTTCAGCTGCTTCTTGGTGCTAATTACAAAGGCTATCTGGTGTCATTTGCATACGATCATACCATTGCTGATCATGGAGGATATGATGCTGCATACGAACTTGGAGTAGTCAAAATATTTACCGTAAATAAAAAACCTAAAGTGAATCCAATCATCTATTGCCCAAGACTTTAGATTCGTTTATTTAAAGTAATAATCAATAGACAAATTACAAACTTATAAAAAAGAAGATTCTAGATATGAGAAATATATTATTCGTTTTTGTCCTTACTGTATTCAGCTTTGTGAGCTTGAGTGGGCAAATGCATACGTTAAACAAAGATCTACCCTGTATTAATAAAACATTCCAAATTCACGCCCATGTATTTCTGGATAGTCTAGGTGTAGCCAACTATACTCCAGAACAATTACGAAGTGATCTTGCAGGGGCAACCGATGCCTTTGCACCTATATGTGCTAGATTTGAATTATGTGGGATAGATACTATTACAAACTATGAATTCGATAGCATCGGTACTGATCTAGAAGATATCGAGATAAAGAATCTATTTCATGTTAAAAATAGAATAAATATATATTTAGCGAGCGAATTGCAATCACCTCCACTCTGCGGATATGCTGGAGGTAATGCATCCGTTAACAATTCTACTGTTGTTCTTAAGTGCACAGGAGGAACAGTAATACATGAGTTAGGCCACCTATTTGGATTACCGCATACTTTTGGTGGTAATGAATTAGTCGATGGATCAAATTGCGCTACCGAGGGGCTGTCTCTTATACACATCTCCGAGCCCACGAGACAGGCAGAAATCTCGT
>CAJXUU010000420.1 GCA_913061325.1 uncultured Saprospirales bacterium
ATCCTCTTCGTCGGCAGCGTCAGATGTGTATAAGAGACAGATGTATAATAGTCTTAAAATTAGTGATGATGCAAAACTTGCTTCTATTAAATATCTAATGCAAACAGGAAGTGAATCTGCAGCCATTGAATATTTAGAATATTTTCTAGAATATGAGAACAGAAACAGAAAAATGGAGGTCGCATTATTAGATGCGTATGTTGCTCAAGATATGGATGCTAAATTTCGAATATTAGCAGTAGACATTTTTGTAAAACATGGAGACATTAGATTTTACAAACTTCTTAAAGCAAAAATTAATGATGCAGATTGGATAAAAATCAAAAAATCAATCTCTAAATCAATCGAAATACATAAACCTGACACAACCTTCTTAGCTACTTATTTTTATAATGAAGAAATGATAAACGAACTCATTGACATCCTAGAGTATGAGTTGGATCTACGCCATATTATGAAATATGATTTCTATTTAAATTCTAATAATTATATCGCTTTAGAAAGAGTATATCATAAAGCTGTGGCAAAGTATTTGGACAATCATCTGGGTGATATTGCTAGCAACTTCATTCAAGAAGTTTTGGTTCATTTATCAAATGTTAGAGCATATAAAATGGAATCTTCTTTAAAGAAGTTCGTAAGTACTAAATATCCACACAGAGGGAGATTTACATCATTTTCATAATTGAATCAATAATGTGTCTTTTTTACACTAAGTATTTATTAATATTACATCGATTGATAAAAATAGTCGATATAAATGGCAATGAATAAAATAAAAGGATACATATTCGATCTTGATGGAGTGATCGTTGATACCGCAAAATACCACTACAATTCTTGGAGAACTTTAGCAAATAAGCTTGGTTTTGATATTACAGAAGAACAAAATGAGAACCTAAAAGGTGTCTCTAGAAAGGAATCGTTAGAATACATTTTGAGCATTGGTGGAATTTCATTTTCTGACAAAGAAAAAATCAAATTAGCAGAATTAAAAAATTCTTGGTACGTAGAATCCATCAGTAATATGAATGACTCTGAACTTCTTCCAGGAGCGTTGAATCTATTAAAGGATATAAAGGCTCAAAAATTAAGGATATCTTTAGGAAGCGCAAGTAAAAATTCTGTTCGGATCCTTAAGTCTACAGGAATATATGATATGTTCGACGCTATCATTGACGGTACAAAAACAACTGAGTCAAAACCTCACCCTCAGGTATTCTTGATGGGTGCAGAAGCCTTAAAATTACAACCTGAAGAATGTGTAGTTTTTGAAGACAGTATAAATGGTGTGAAAGCTGCAAACGACGGAGGATTTATATCTATTGGTGTTGGAAGCGAAACCACATTGAACCATGCTAATTTTGTGCTCCCAGATCTATCTGGAACCTCAGTAAAAAAGATTGAGAAACGCATTTCAAATATGTACCAAATCCTTGATAAATAAAGCTATACCCTAGTTATATGAAAGATTATATAGTAAAAGACGAATGGAAGATAATAGAAGAAAGATACGTTCCTGAACATAATCAAATAACAGAGAGTCTATTATCACTTGGGAATGGTAAAATGGGCCAAAGAGCTAACTTCGAAGAAACCTACTCAGGACCAACTTTGCAAGGAAGTTATGTAGCCGGTGTTTATTATCCTGATAAAACGCGTGTTGGTTGGTGGAAAAATGGATACCCAGAATACTTCGCTAAAGTTCTCAATTCATGCAACTGGATAGGAATAAACGTCATCGTTGATGGAGAATCATTAGACCTTGCAAAGGTCAAAGAAGTACATTCTTTTAGAAGAGAATTGGATATGAAACAGGGTCTACTATTACGACGAATGGATGTGACTTTGTCAAATGGAGCAAGACTTGAAATCAATAGTCGAAGATTTGTTTCCATGCACAATGATGAGTTGGGCGTAATAGAATATAGCATCACTAGTAAAGATTACAATGGCCCAATAAAAATAGAATCATACCTAGACTTTGATGTCGTAAATCAAGATAGCAATTACGATGAAAATTTCTGGGATGCTGAACAGTCAGAATCTGAGATCAATAATCATTACGTACAAGCTGTCACAAAAAAGACACAATATACTGTTGGTGTAGCGATGCAGAACCGATTAATTTTGGATGAAAATGGATCTGATCAAAAATCTACTCTTACTGCGTTACCAAAAAAGTCTATTGAAGCATTCAATTTGGATATTTCAGAAGGATCAACAGTAACTGTTTATAAGTTTGTTGGTATTACTTCTTCTATGAATTATGCAGCTGGTGATATTAAATCAAAAGCCAAACATATTGCCAATCAAGCTGGAAATTACACATTCGATGAGCTATTAGCAAATCATACTAGAGCTTGGTCGGATATCTGGGACATGTGCGACATAAGAATTGAAGGTGATGTTTCTGCCCAACAAGCTATAAGATTCAATATTTTCCAACTGTATCAAACATATACTGGTCAAGATGATAGATTAAATATTGGACCAAAAGGGTTCACCGGCGAAAAGTATGGAGGATCCACATATTGGGATACAGAAGCATATTGCCTCCCATTCTATCTCAGCACGGCAAACGAAGAAGTTGCAAAAAACCTTCTCATCTATAGATACAAGCATCTTGATAAAGCCATTGAAAATGCAGAGAAGTTAGGATTCACTTGTGGTGCTGCACTCTACCCTATGGTAACAATGACAGGTGAAGAATGCCATAATGAATGGGAGATAACTTTCGAAGAAATTCACAGAAATGGAGCGATTGCTTATGCGATCTATGACTATATCAGATATACTGGAGATAAATCATATCTAGCAGAATATGGGATAGAAGTACTGGTTGCCATCTCAAGATTCTGGACACAAAGGGTTAATTGGTCAGAACGAAAAGGTCAATATGTGATGCTAGGCGTCACTGGTCCTAACGAATACGAAAATAATGTAAATAACAATTGGTATACTAATTATTTAGCGACTTGGTGTCTGGAGTATACAATGGAGGCTTTAAACCATGTTAATTCAGATAACCATGCTAGGTATGAAGAACTGATTAAGAAAATAGATTTCCCGTCAGGAGAAGTAAAAAAATGGCAACATATAGTTGACAATATGTACTATCCAAAAGATGAGGAACTAGGCATCTTTTTACAACAGGACAACTTTCTAGACAAAGAACTAACACTTGTTTCAGATTTAGATCCAAAGCATAGACCTATCAATCAAAAGTGGTCCTGGGATAGAATATTAAGGTCCTGTTTTATTAAGCAAGCAGATGTATTACAGGGTTTTTATTTTTTTGAAGATCATTTTGATGAAGAATCGCATAGAAAGAACTTTGAATTCTACGAACCGAGGACTGTTCATGAATCCTCATTAAGTCCTTGTGTCCACGGTATTTTAGCTAGTAAATTAGGAATGGAGGATAAAGCATACGAAATGTACCTCCGAACAGCAAGGCTCGATCTTGATGATTATAATAATGATACGGAAGACGGGTGCCATATTACAAGCATGGCAGGTACATGGTTAGCCATTATCAAAGGATTTGGTGGTCAAAGAATCACGGAAGATCAATTATCGTTCTCCCCTAGCCTTCCTGCTCAATGGAATTCTCTATCTTTCAAGATCAAATTCAGAAAGAACCTTTTAGAAGTAAAAATCGAAAAAGATAAAACAGAAATTAATAATCTTAATGGTCCAGCAATGGAATTACTCCTTGAAGGATCAAAGATTAATTTGCCTGAATCTAACTTGATTCTCACTTAAACAAGAATACTTTAAACATGAATAAATATTTAGT
>CAJXUU010000421.1 GCA_913061325.1 uncultured Saprospirales bacterium
TCTCGTGGGCTCGGAGATGTGTATAAGAGACAGCTGTTCCATCAAAAACATCTAAAATTGTTTTTGTTTCTGGCTGAAGATTACCCAACAAAATCTCATCAGACAATTTGTTTAGCACCTTTTTTTGAATGACTCGTTTTAGAGGTCTTGCACCAAATTCTGGATGATACCCTTCCTTAGCTAGCCAGTCCATCGCTTCTTCCGTAAATTCTAAACTAACGCCTTGTTTTTCCATCAAATCCGTTATACCTTTCAACTGCAACACTGTAATCTGGCGTATATCTGTTCTCGATAATGGCCTGAACATAACAACTTCATCAATTCGATTTAAGAACTCTGGACGAACAGATTGTTTGAGAATTTCAAAAACTAAGTTCTGCGTTCGTTCAATAGTCTCTTCTTTGTTTTGCTCTGTAATTGATTCAAAATTTTCTCGGATAACATCAGAACCAATATTAGAAGTCATTATGATAATGGTATTTTTGAAATTGGCTATTCGCCCTTTATTATCAGTCAAACGACCATCTTCCAATACCTGCAAGAGGATATTAAAGACATCTGGATGCGCTTTCTCGATTTCATCAAGTAAGACGACACTGTAGGGCTTACGTCTCACCGCTTCTGTCAATTGGCCACCTTCATCATAACCTACATATCCTGGAGGAGCCCCTACTAATCGGCTTACAGCATGACGCTCTTGATATTCACTCATATCAATTCGAGTCATTAGATTTTCATCATTGAACAGATATTCGGCCAACGCTTTTGCCAACTCTGTCTTCCCGACACCAGTAGTACCTAAGAAAAGGAAAGAACCAATTGGTCGCTTCTCATTTGACAATCCTGTTCGACTTCGACGAATAGCATAAGCTACAGCCTCCACGGCTTCATCCTGCCCCACTACACGATTATGTAATTCTTTTTCAAGATGGATAAGTTTTTCTCTATCACTTTTTAGCATACGAGTCACTGGTATCCCCGTCCACTTACTTACGATTGCTGCAATATCCTCAGCATCCACTTCTTCTTTTACTAAAAGATTTCCTTTTTCTTGCATCTCTAGCATCTGAGAATTTATAGTTTCCAATTGCTTCTCTAACTCTGGAATTTTTCCATATCTGATCTCAGCTGCATTACTGAAATCACCTTCTCGTTCAGCACGATTGCCTTCATTTTTGAATTGTTCAATTTCTTCTTTCAGCTTTTGACCACCTAGAACCACTTCTTTTTCGGCTTCCCATTGCGCTTTGATACTATTTCTCTGCTCTTCAATATTTGCTAATTGCTCATCGATAATCTTCACTTTTGCTTTATCTTTTTCACGTTTCATGGCTTCACGTTCGATTTCTAACTGTCGAATCTTTCGTTCCACTTCGTCTAATTCTTCTGGCATAGAGTTCATTTCCAGTCGCAATTTTGCTGCAGCTTCATCAATCAGATCAATCGCTTTATCTGGTAGATGTCTGTCAGTTATGTACCGAGTCGATAACTGAACTGCAGAGACAATAGCACTATCTGTAATATTTATTTTGTGATAAGTTTCATATTTTTCTTTCAATCCTCTCAATATCGAAATTGCGTCTTCTTCATTTGGTTCATCAACCATAACCATCTGAAAACGACGCTCTAAAGCTTTATCCTTTTCAAAATACTTTTGGTATTCATCCAAGGTAGTTGCTCCAATGGCACGTAAATCACCTCGAGCCAACGCTGGTTTTAGAATATTAGCAGCATCCATTGCACCTTGAGATTTCCCTGCACCAATTAAGGTATGAATTTCATCGATGAACAAAAATATTTTACCTTCCGAACTCATGACTTCATTGACAACAGCTTTGAGCCGTTCTTCAAATTCCCCTTGATACTTAGCGCCAGCAATTAAAGCGCCCATATCAAGTGCATAGATTTCTTTGTCATGCAAATCTTCTGGAACATCTCCCTCTATTATTCGATTGGCTAAACCCTCAATTATTGCAGTTTTACCAACGCCTGGTTGTCCAATTAAAATAGGATTATTTTTGGTCCGACGCGCAAGAATATGTAATACTCGACGGATTTCTTCATCTCGTCCGATAACAGGATCCAGTTTTCCTGATCTCGCTTTTTCGTTGAGATTAATCGCATACTTCGCCAAAGAATTATAAGAATCCTCGGCACTGCTAGAAGTTACTTTTTTTCCTTTCCGTAAATCATGAATGGCAGCGACCAATCCTTTTTCATTGACACCACTATCCTTGAGCATTTGAGAAACCTGATCTTTTGTTTTTAAAATCCCAAGAAGCATATGCTCCAATGAAACATACTCATCTCCAAATTCTTTTAGAAATGTATTGGCTTTCTGAAGTGCTTCATTCGCAGTTCGAGATAGGTATTGTTCACCTCCACTAACTTTTGGGTAAGATTGTACTATGCTGTCAACCGCCCGCTTTACTATATTAAAATTGACACCAAGTTTTTTCAAAACAAAAGGTGTGACATTTTCATCAATTTCTAAAATACCTTTCATCAAATGAGCTACTTCAATAGACTGATGCTGACTTTCCATTGCAATCTGTTGCGCCCGTTCTACAGCTTCTTGAGATTTTATTGTGAAGTTTTTTAAATTCATGATATTTTTATTGAGATAAATATTTTGTCACAAAACTGGTCAAAATGATATGTCTAGCATTTGCTAATATCTGTTCCACTTCTTGAATACTGAGATTTTTGATTTGTGCTATTTCTTCAGTATCAAATTGTTGGTTGATAGTCAATTCAAAAATTGTGCGCATCGACATTGGCAATAGATGTAGCACCAAATCTATTTGCTTTTTGATTTCTTCCTCAGAAAGTTTTTCATTTAACCTTTTTATAAAACCAAATTCTTCATCTTCAATAAATACATCTTGCAAAGTGTAATCCTGTTTAGGATAAGAATTATCATCAAGTTCTTCCAACATAACTAAGTCACCATCACCATCTACACTGAAATTTTCTTCCATCGCATCCCATTCTACTTTTGTATAGTTGTCGATGTTTTTAAAATATGTATTATCAAAATCTTCATCAACAATAGCATCATCCAATATTTCATTGGCCTCTTTAAATAGCCAACTATATAGTTGACTGGCTTCTTTAACTTCATGAATATTTTCAAACGCTTCAATAAACAACTCGTCGACAAAATCTTCGACACTATATTTCTTTACAGGCAAAGCTTTTTTATTTACTGCGATTTTCAATTGACGAGATAGATATTGCTTGATACTTGGCAATACTCTTTCCATCAATTTATTAAAACCTGTTCGGTCTCCCTCTTCCTTCAATTTAATCAATGGAGCATAAGATGATGCTACATAAGCACGAAACTCAAATCTTTTTGTTGTGTGATTAATTACAGTTTTCATTAGTATTTTTTTCCAAGTGTCAATTAATTTGGAAAAGCTATGATAAGTATAATGTGTCATAACGAACCAATTTCATTGTAAAAGTGGTCGGATTAAATGCTGTTTCTATTGATTTATATCAGTTAAAAAAATGATTTGAATCATTTCTCGCTATGTAATTTCAGAGACTCATCCCCTGCAGAACCTCTTTTGTAATCTAATACTCAGTAATAAGTTATAAAATATATAAAAATACAAGGCAGTTAATTTTGCTATTAGAACATGTTTTACTTTGTCGAAAAATCTATGATGGGAAGAAGATATAGTATAATCAATGTCTAAAAAAATAGTGTGATTTACATATACTTATTCCCTATGCTTACTCTGTCTCTTATACACATCTCCGAGCCCACGAGACAGGCAGA
>CAJXUU010000422.1 GCA_913061325.1 uncultured Saprospirales bacterium
GAGATTTCTGCCTGTCTCGTGGGCTCGGAGATGTGTATAAGAGACAGCTCAAATATCAAATTAAAAAATACTATCAAACAATTGAATAACCATGTTCAAGAATCAAATAGAGCATTTGAACATCTTAAGCAACAACATGGTGAAAAAGAGAATACAATCCAAGGACAATCAAAATCTTTAGCCCATTATGATTTCAGGGTAAGAGAACTAACATTAGACGGTGATCAAAAAGAAAAGTTAATCAGTGAACTTAAATCTTCAATTTCTTATCGAATTGGCTTATTTATAACAGCTCCTTTGCGTTGGGTTTATGATTTTTTTGAGGCTATAAAGCTTGGTAAATTTAGAGCATGGTTGAAGTTTATACCAGCTTTGTTAGTAAGCCCTATTGCTCTTTTGAAGAATATTAATAAAAACAGCATTAGTAAACTTCGAAAAGCGCTGAAGCATGAGGATCCTGATACTATTTACAAAAATCTAATAACACTTCTTACTGGCAAACGAAGATTAGGTCAACCTTTACAACCAAACTTTATTGAGAATCAATCCGATTTTAAAAATCAAGATGCACTTATAAAACAAATATCACCTTTAACAAACGCTGAAACTGATAACGATTCTAATTCAAATGAATTTGACAACTCTCTTAAAAATAATGTTCATTCAATATTATTCATTTCACATGATGCACGTTTGTCAGGGGCACAATTAATACTTGTACATTTAACGGAATGGTTAGCAAAACATACGTTAATAGATATTAAAATAATTACGCTTGAAGGAGGCCCCTTATTTGATAGGATAAAAAATATTGGTCATACTATTATATGGCATGAATTTTTAGTTCAGTATCCAGATTCAATAGAAAGAAAAAATGCTTTAAGAGGATTTTGCGGAGATATTGACTTGATATATGGTAATACATCTGTTGCGCCAACTATATATAGTGAAATAGCTCACTTCGACGTTCCTATAATTACGCATGTCCATGAATTACAATTGGCAATGGATAAGTATATCTCCAGTGATGTAATTAATGATATGCACCATTATTCATCAGCATATATTGCGTGTTCGACACCTGTAGAAAATAATTTAATCGAAAGACATAATGCTGCTAAAAAGGATTTTGTAAAAATTTATGAATTTATTGATGAATACGAAAAAGCAAGCTCTTCTTATGACAAAAATTCTCTTAGAAAAGAATTGGGATTAGAGGCAGATAAATTTATAGTAATTGGATGCGGAACTATTTATTGGCGTAAAGGAGTAGATCTTTTTATTGATGCAGCTATAAAACTAAAGAAGCTTGGAAAAGATAATGTTCAATTTTATTGGCTAGGCAATGATTATTGGGATGGTGGGCATAAAAAAGGAGAATACCCAAGTTGGGAGGATTTGATGCAGAGAATTGAACAGAATGGATTAATCGAAAATATTTCATTTATTGGAGTAAAAAACAATCCAAGAGATTACTTTTTAGCCTCTGATATTTATTTCATGTCATCAAGGGAAGACCCCTTCCCTCTTTCGGCTCTTGAAGCTGCACAATGTAGCCTGCCAATAATTTGCTTTGATAAAGGAGGAGGAATACCTGAATTTGTAGACCATGATGCTGGTATAATTTGCCCTTATGAAGACACCGATTATGTAGCGGAAAAAATAGCGCAACTCATGGATAATGATTCTCTGCGATTATCTTTGGGTAACACTGCCAGACAAAAATCACTTCAGCGCCATACTGTTGATGCTACGGCTCCTAAAATTCTTGAGTTTATAAGAAATATATCAAGTATAAATCCAGCTGTTTCTATTATCGTACCTAATTATAATTATGAGCAATACTTACCAAAACGTATCAAAAGTATTTTAGATCAAACATTTAGAGATTTTGAATTAATACTTTTGGATGACTGTTCTACTGACAACAGTATGAAAATTATTGAGCAGTACAAACATCTTCCTTTTGTAAAAATTATAACCAATACAGAGAATAGTGGAAATGTGTTTAAACAGTGGAAAAAAGGAATAGAAATTGCCAGAGGAAATCTAATTTGGATAGCTGAAGCAGATGATTATGCTGACCCTACATTTTTAGAATCATTAGTAAGAAAAATGATGGATGAAGATATTGCTTTAGCATATTCTAATTCAATAACCGTAGATGAAAACAATGAAGTAATAGGTGACTATACTTCATACTATCAAAGACTTAATGTAAATCACTGGGATAAGCCATATACAGTAAATGCAAACGATGAAATAAACTTTGGATTAGGCGTGAAAAATACAGTACCTAACGTCAGTGCAGTTGTATTCAGAAAAAAATATTTAACTGAGGAAATGCTACAAATGGCCTCAACATTTAAGCTTTCAGGTGATTGGTACATTTATGTTAATCTTTTAAAAGGACATAAAATTACTTATGAACCTGAAAAATTAAATTATCATCGTAAACATCAACAAACGGTTACAAGCCAAACGCATGGTGATGACCAAAAACAGATTATATTGGATGAGGCAGCACAAATTCATGAATTTGTTAAAGATAATTATCAATTAAAACCCGACTATGTAAATAGATGGGAAACTTATGTATCCGATCAGATACTCGCATTGTTTCCAAATGTTCCTAAATCTGAATTTAACAATTATTATCCATATGATACTGTAAAGAATAAAAATGTTGCGATTGAAAATAATGACCAGTATAAAAAAACAGCAATAATTGTAACGCATGCAGCGGATTTATCTGGTGCCCCACAGATTATTTTGAAGGTAGCTGAATATTTGAATAAAAAACATAACTATAACTGCTTAACATTTTCATTGCAAGAAGGTGTACTGTTAAATAATTTTAGAAAGTACGGGGAAACATTTGTAGTTGATGATAATAATATAATAAAAAATAAAAATATAAGTGTCAAGAAATATTTAAGTGTGAATCCGAGTAGATATAGTTTCGCACTTGTAAATACAGCTTGTTGTGTCAGCATTATGCCCGATATTAAAAAATGTAATATTCCTTTAATATCGTTCATTCATGATTATACCTATGCATGGCATGAAAATTATTTGAAAAATTTATATGATAATTCAGACCGTATTGTTTATTCTACCCCGTTTATGGTTGAAAAAAATAAGCACGACTATAATTTTGATCTTAGCAAGACAAGCATTATTCCCCAAGGTTTGTACAAAGAAGAATTTTTAGATGCAGATTTGGATCTATTAAGATCAGAAACTCGAAAGAAACTTGGAATACCTGAAAATGCATTTGTTGTAATGGGATGTGGCTCAATACATCCCCGAAAAGGAATAGATGTATTCATACAAACTGCAATTCAAACAATATCATTGGTTCCTGAAAAAGATATTTACTTTATTTGGCTGGGTGGTACTCTGCAAAGTAACTCATCAGATATGTATATTCGATTTTTACACCGAGACATAGTAAATACAAATAATGAAAATAGAATACTTTTTTATGAGCCTGTTGTAAATGTTGTACCATACTATGCCGCTGCAGATCTATTTTTCTTGTCCTCGAGAGAGGATCCGTTTCCAACTATAGTATTTGAAGCGTTTATTTCCGGATTACCTGTAATTGGAGTAGAGGGAAGCTCTGGCGCAATTGAGCTACTCAAAAGATGTAAAAACTTTGTGGTACCTTATACAAGAAGAGCTGAAGTGTCGCAGGAGATTGTAAAATTGATAGATCAACCTAAAATATTAGAACTGTCTCTTATACACATCTCCGAGCCCACGAGACAGGCAGAAATC
>CAJXUU010000423.1 GCA_913061325.1 uncultured Saprospirales bacterium
TAGATTTTAATATCATTTTAGTAAATGCAATGTTTGTGCTTAATATTAGACACTTGGAAACGGCAGACGCGATTTCATTCACTTCAATCACTTCTTCTTTTAGATACCGTTCAAAAAGATTCCATATGATTATTTCAATTTTGTGCAATTTGAATTTACACACCATAATAAGATGATTGTTCATTTTTATTTTGGTGAAATAATTGAAATTCATTTTATGTTCAAGATATAATCAAGCGATCAATACTGATAATGTAATATAAAAACCCTGAGGTCAATCAAAAATTTCCATCATTAAAAATCCAATAAACCACAACCCATTAAGACTCCGCCAATTCCTTATACTTCCCTTTCGATTTTCGTATTCTTACCGCAACTACTTTATACTCAGGACATTTCGCCTCTGAATCATGAACATCAGAGGTAATGTTATTCACCATAATCTCAGGAAAATGGAAGGTGGTACTTAAGATTCCTGGTTTTACTTCATCCGTAATACGTGCTTTTACATCCACTTTTCCACGTGGTGATTCTAAGCAAACAAAATCGCCTTCATTGATCAAGTTAGTACGCGCATCCTCAGGGTTTATCATTAAGTAATCAGTGGTAAGAATCTTTTCATTTTCTGTTCTACGCGTCATCGCACCACAGTTATAATGTTCCAACTCTCTATTCGTAGTAAGGATATAAGGATAGTCTTTAGCATGCTCTGTCAATTCTACCGTTTCTTCGAAAGCATTAAACTCAAAATATCCTTTTCCTCTTTTGAAATCTACTGTGTGGAGGATTTGTGTATCCGTGCCATCTGGTGCAACAGGCCATTGCTTCCCATTTTTACCTAAGTTCTCCCATGTGATGCCCGCAAAAAATGGAACGATCTGAGAGACTTCTTTGAGCATGCCTTCAGGAGTATAGTCAGCCTGCTCATAGCCCATCTTGTTCATCATATCAATAATGATTTGACCATCAGGTTTTGTCCCTTTTATCGGTTCCACTACTTGACGAACTGCTTGTACTCTTCTTTCACCATTTGTGAATGTTCCTGATTTTTCAAGGAATGAAGCACCTGGTAAAACGACATCCGCATATTTAGCTGTTTCCGTCATAAACAACTCTTGTACGACCACAAGATCTGTAGCTTCCAGCGCTTTAATTACTTTTTGTGTGTTAGGGTCTGTTTGTACTACATCCTCCCCTATTATCCATATGGCTCTTAGTTTCCCTTCCAATGCTGCATCGAACATTTCTGGAATTTTATATCCAATTTCTGTCGGCACATCGACTCCGTAAAACTGATTATAATGCTCAATAACCTCTGGTTTTGTAATATCTAAATATCCAGCTCCTTGATGTGGTTGGACACCCATATCTGCACTACCTTGTACATTATTTTGCCCACGTAAAGGATTTACGCCTACACCTGGTCTTCCTATATTTCCTGTCAAAAGCGCCAAATCCGCTATTTGCATAACAGCAAAGGTTCCTTGTGAATGTTCCGTTACCCCTAATCCATGAAAAGACATGGCATTGGGAGCATTAGCATACGCCATCGCCGCATCTCTAACCAACTTCCTGTCCACCCCTGAGACTGCCTCCATAGCATCTATATCGATGCGTAGCAATTCTTCTTTATACAGATCAAAACCTTCCGTTCGTGCTGCGATAAACTCTTCATCGGCCAAGCCTTCTGAAATAATATAATACATCATCATATTCAGAACGGCAACATTAGTCCCCGGACGTAAAGGAATATGAAAATCAGCGTATCTCGCTATTTCTGTTCTTCTTGGATCAATGACAATGGTAACATTGCCTGTCTTCATGGCAAACTGCTTCAACTTAGCTCCTGTCACAGGATGCGCATCTGTAGGATTGGCTCCAATGACCATGATACAGTTGGTATGCTTTAAATCTTCTATCGAATTTGTAGCTGCACCTGTTCCAAAAGTTCTTTGCATTCCTAATGCCGTCGGTGAATGACAAACCCTCGCACAACCATCAATATTATTTGTTCCGATCACTGCTCGGATAAACTTCTGCATCAAATAATTCTCCTCATTTGTACATCTTGAAGAAGAGATTCCTGCAATCGAATCCGCTCCATGATTGTCTTTGTAATCTGTCAGTTTATCCGCTAAATATTGATACACTTCATCCCAACTTACTTTTTCAAAAACTCCATTTCGTTTAATCAATGGCGAATCTAATCTGTCTGGATGATTGTAAAACTTAAATGCATATCTTCCTTTCAAGCAAGTATGTCCTTGATTTACCTCAGCATCATAAGGAGCATGAATACTCACCACTTCTCCATTGGTCGTAGATACATCTAGATTACATCCAACCCCACAATACGTACAAATCGTACGCGTCGTTTCCGTTGCCGTAATCGCTTTTGATTGGAATATATCTGAAATCGCTGAAGTCGGACATGCTTGCGAACAAGCGCCACAACTCACACAGTCTGATTCCATAAACGATTGATTCAATCCCTTGATAATTTGGGTGTCAAATCCTCTTCCAGCCATACTCAATACAAACTCCCCTTGCACTTCATCACAAGCTCGCACACAACGATAGCAATTGATACATTTCGATAAATCGGAAGTCATATATGGGTGACTCAAATCTTTCTCTCGGTCTAAATGATTCGCACCTTCAGGATATCGAACTTCACGAATTCCAACTCGGGCAGCTACATCTTGCAACTCACAATTTCCATTCACCTCACATGTCAAACAATCCAATGGATGATCCGTCAATACCAATTCAATGATATTCTTTCGAAGGTCTTTTATCTGATTCGTATTCGGATATATATGTTGACCTTCAGCAATCGGTGAATGACAAGAAGCCATGGTTTTTGTTTTTCCATTCTCCTCCAGTGCCACCTCTACACTACAAACCCGACAAGAACCAAAGGGATCTAGATTGGGCGCATCGCAAAGCGTTGGCACTTCTTTCTCCCCTTTATGCCTTTTGATAAAAGACAACATCGTCTCCCCTTTTTCAATGGCATATGCTTTCCCGTCGATATAAGCATACTTTGCCTGTCCGTTCACAGATCCATTTCTTGCTGTTAGTTCAAACATATTTTTTTATTTATACAGAAGTACCACAGGCATATGCTCGTGGTGTTCCCAATATTAATCATTTTATTTCTCAAAAAACTCTTCCAACTCTGCTTCAAAATGCTCCATGGCATTTCGTACAGGCAATGGAATACCGCCACCATGCGCACAAAGAGATCCTTGTTCCAAAGTGGTTAATAAGTCGGTAAATAGTTTTCTATTGATTTTATAATTATCGTTTAATGCCTTGGTTGCCAGTTCTTGTCCTCGTTTGGTTCCTAGTCGACAAGGGAAACATTTACCACAACTTTCATAGGCTGCAAAATCAAACAAATGTTCGATAAATTTCATGATCGGAAAATCCGCTGGAACACATATGATAGAAGCATGTCCTAAAAGAAAGCCATTTGCGCCAAAGGACTCAAAGTCAATCGTCAGGTCATCTATCTTCCCAACAGGAACAAGTCCTCCCAACGGTCCTCCAATCTGCATCGCTTTGACTGGGGTCTTAAAACCACCTCCTAGATCATTGACGACAACGGATAAGGGCGTACCCATTTCCACTTCATACATTCCAGGATTATTGAAAAAACTATCTAACGAGACCAGTTTTGTTCCAGAAGAACGTTCTGTACCGATTGCTTTCCAAGCGGCACCACCATTTTCTAAAACATAGTGAAGTGTTGCCAGCGTTTCTACATTATTTACTGC
>CAJXUU010000424.1 GCA_913061325.1 uncultured Saprospirales bacterium
CAGGGAATAAAGAGCAAGCAGAAGAATGTAACTTTATTATTGTTTCATTCCTAAGCACTTACAACTCATTTTAACCCTAGTTTTTAAATCACTTCAGTCATTTGATTATTTTCAAAAAATAACTAGATTTTGTATTTCTAAATCATTTTAAATTAATGAAGTGATTTAATAATAAATCTAGTTATTGGAGACATAATAGTGCAAGATTCGCATTTGATGTTTCGCAAGCTTAAAAATGTTTGTATTTTAGCATTTGGTTTTGGAAATAAATAAACCAATCATTGTCGAAGACATACAATCAAGCATATGCAATCAAGGATAATAATCACACTTCTTTTTTCAATTCTTTCGTTCATTGGTTTTGGTCAAGCAGATCAGCATCATCGTACTTATGAGACGACCACTGATACCATATTCAACCATATGGAAAGTACAACATCTACTGGTGAGGTAATCTCTATAGGCTTTCGTCAGTTTGAAAATGACAAGCAGACCATAGTATTAGCTACTTTGGATGCAAAAGGAAACATCAATTGGCAAAAGGAAATTGACTTTGGAAGAGACACTACTACTTTAGTTGGTCTTGCTAAAATTGATCTGAATAGTACGCAGGATAGTATATTGTTTACTTGCCTTGCAGACATCAATGGAGAGCTAAAAGAACTATTTGGTAGATGTGCAAAAGACGGAAGCGATTGTACAGTAAGATCTATTGAAGGTGGTGACGCTTCTAAAGATTACCCAAATGTTGCATCATTTATCGATTCCACAGAAATTTTGCTTAAATCAGGAAAAAGACCAACTATCGCTCGGATCGGACTAGGTGAAGATCTTATTTGGTCGAGAATATATAACTTCATAGATGGTGCAGGCGACACCGTACAATCCCAAGTGACTGATATAGTAGGTACTGTGGACAGCACCATTTTACTAGCAGATGATGGACAAGAAGGCAACTTCTTCATGGCAGAATTAGATAGTAATGGAGTGCAATTGTGGGCTGAAAACTATACATTTTTAGAATTTGCAATGTTAGAGCCTTATCCGCGCCAAGTAATCAAACTGGACAATATGTCTTCAGCAGTTGTAGGACAATATGGCGCAGATAATACAGGTGAAAAAGGTTTTGTAATGGTCGTGGATACTTTTGGTGAACCTATCTTTGCAAAGCAGGTATTTGTTGGTGGAAAGACGACCGACATGAAAAATATCCTCCAAGCAGAAGATGGCTCCATATGGATGTCTGGTGTATATATGGAAAATGATTCTTCGTATTACTTTACTTCCAATATGAGCCTTAATGGTGTAATCAACTGGACTACCGTATATCCTGGTGTGCTTGTTGGCAATGAAGATATTACACCGGATTTTACTTCTCTTCGACCAGTAGAGATGGGTGGTGCTTTCTTAGCGGGTCATGCACTTGATGATGCAGGATTGACAATGCTCAATGTAATGAAGCACAATGAATTGGGTGAGACACCTTGTTCTGATACTACATCTATTTCATTTATTGAAATAACTGTAATGACTGACACTATAATTATAGAAGCAACAGATAATGGAGATATATCTTTTAATTCAATCGAAGTAGAATTAAAGGAGACCCTTATATTATCACCTCCTGAATTGAATGTGCCTGAAGCGCTTTCATTTTGCATGAATGAGCTCATTGACTCTTTTTTAATTGCTGAGGTAAAGGGCGTTTCTAATATTACATATCAATGGGGTGATCTAGAAATGATTCCTGGAGCAATTAATGACACACTTGCATTCCAACTTCAACCGACGGAAGAAGCTGAATATGCTATTACTGTAACTATAACAGAAGATGTCTGTTATCAGATGTGCGATACAATTAAGCTGAAAAGAATTCCTCTTCCAACTGTCGTAATAGAAAATGTGCCAGATGTAGAGTGTGCAAATGGGATGATTCTTTTCCAGAACAATCTAAAAGCAGAGCCTAGCAGTGGTGTTGGCCCTTATGAATATTCATGGAATACGATGGCTACTACTAAGCAAATTACCGTGTCAGAAACAGGAACATATTCTGTTACTATTACAGATCAATGTGGAGATCTGGCAGATGCAAGCATCCCAGTTACAGAACCTGTATTTGATCCGCAGGTGATGATTACACAACTAGACGACACTTTCTGTTTAAGTAATGCAGTTGTCTTATCCGCAATCTTTAGCGGTGGTGGTAATGGTGCTGTATTCGAATGGAAAGATAACAATGGTACAATAGTTGAACCATTTGTTTCTGGTGATTCTAATAGTCAAATATTAGCAACATCTGAAGGAGACTATACAGTTTCTGTAGTAGATGAATGTGGCAATACAGCAACAGGAGCAATTGACGTAAATTTTCCAGACAGAGAAGATGTATGTGCCAACGAATTTTCTTTCCCAAAAGTGTTTTTCCCAAGAGGAATGGAGGATACTGAAATGACATTTGGTCCTATACCTGCTTCAAGTAACGACCCAATGTTTATCGATACAATGCAAGTTCTAAATAGAATCTCAGATATAGAATTCAAAGTATTTAACAGATGGGGAGAAGAAGTATATACTGTAGACAGCGATGATAACTCCGCTTTCCTTATGCCTTGGGATGGGACACATAAAGGAGACCCTGCACCAAGTGAAGTTTATATCTATTACTTCTCTTATATTTTAGATAAAGATATTAATCCTGAAGCACCAACGCTTATCAAAAAAGGAGATGTAACGCTTGTCAGATAGGAGAATCTATGCATGACATAATAATCATTGGTGGAGGTCCAACTGGGATCAACTGTGCCATAGAAGCTCAAAAGGCTGGATTTGACTATGTAATCCTTGAGAAAGGGGTATTGGTTAATTCCATCTTTAACTTCCCAGCCAACATGACATTTTTCTCTACTAGTCTTAAACTTGAGATTGGTGGCACTCCGTTTATTTCTCATTCTGACAAACCTACGCGACGAGAAGCACTGGAATACTATAGACGGTTATTAGAAAACTTTGATCTCAATATTGAATTTGATACAGAGGTCAAAAGCATGTCGAAATCAGATGGCTGCTATATTGTCAATACAGGAGAAAAGACTTACAAAGCGAAGTATGTAATAATAGCTACTGGTTTTTATGATCATCCTAATATGATGCATGTTCCTGGTGAAGAATTACCAAAAGTGAAGCATTACTATGATGAAGTGCATCACTACATCCGAAAAAAAGTCTTAGTCGTTGGTGGTGCTAATTCTGCTTGTGATGTTGCCTTGGAGTGCTGGCAAAAAGGGGCAGATGTGACCATGGCTATAAGAGGATCAGAGCTTTACCAAAGAGTAAAATATTGGATCCTTCCCAACATGGAGAATCGTATTAAAGAAGGTTCTATCAAAGCTCACTTCAGTACGACAATCAAAGAAATAAAGCCTAAATCTGTTATTCTGAATACTCCCGAGGGAGAGATAGAAATAGAGAATGACTTTGTACTTGCGATGACGGGATATTCACCTAATTATGACCTTTTATCAAATCTAGGGATAGAAATAGGTATGGATAAGTTCCGTACACCTGTCCATGATGAAACGACCTTAGAAACGAATCTGCCAGGTGTATTTATGGCTGGAGTAGTCGGTGGTGGACTTAAGACCAATCGATATTTTATTGAGAATACGCGACATCATGCTGAGCGGATTGTTAGGGAGATAGAGTTGCGAGAGAGTATTGCTTGATTATGGAAAATATGTCGGACATCTTCGAGATGTCCGACAT
>CAJXUU010000425.1 GCA_913061325.1 uncultured Saprospirales bacterium
TTTCTGCCTGTCTCGTGGGCTCGGAGATGTGTATAAGAGACAGCTTCAATATCATAATCGTCTTGGCGTCCTAGCCAGAATTTTGCAGAATTCCCAAAATACTTACTTAATCTTAGTGCAGTATCTGCTGTATTTCTGTAGCCTGCCCTAAAAATACACATTGTTGTGGCTAGTTTTTCTTTCTAATAATTTTTACAATTCGGTTAATTGTAATTTCCGATAAGTTCCATTCGTAACCATTAAAATCAGTTGTATTAATAAATTGAACCACTACAGCGTCAATATCCTTGTGATATTCTGCAAGGCTTTGATAGCCAACGACCAAACCTCCATGGTTGTATTCGTAAGGATAGATTTCCTTTTCTCCCTCCTCAAATACCGAACCATCATTTAAGGCTCGCAAGAATATACCCACATCTTCTGCTGTAGCCAACATTCCATATTCACGGGCTTTAAAATCTTCCTCATAACCTACATAATATCCACTCATAACATCATCTAAATTGACTTCAGTAATCGAAAAAAAGGTATTTTTTAGCTCTAAGGGAATCAATATTTTATCTTTCATATACTGATGGTGGCTATACCCTAAAACATCATCCATAATCCTACGAAGCAATAAATAATTCGTGTTTGAATATTCATATCCTTCATTAGGTTTAAAACTGGCTGGTAGGTCGAGTGCAAAATCTAAGGCATTTTGGCCATTTTCTTGTTCGTTTTCCCAATAATCCGGATTATCTGTGAAATTCGGAATACCTGAACGGTGTTGAATCATCATCCTTAAGGTAATTTCTTCAGCATTTTCAATCCTACCTCTAAGTTCTGGAAGATAATCTGCGAGTGTTTTATCAAAGGACAAGCGCTTTTCTTTGACCAATTTAGTAGCTGCTACAGCGGAATATAACTTGCTAATACTAGCAATTTTGAACAATGATTTTGGGTCGGCTGGTATTTTATTTTCTCTATCTTTCCAACCACCTGTGTAATGTTCTGGCGGTTTTCCTGCTTGGTCAACATACACAATCATGCCATCAAAACCATTTCCTATTGCTTCATCTACTTGTTCTTGAACAGTATCAGGTAGCGGCAAAATCCAGGCCTTTACCAAAATCCATGGAACGAAAAACAAGGACACTATTGTTCCAACTAGCAATAACGCCCTTACAATCCATTTGGCTTTTTTATTTTTTATCATTTTTCCGTTTCAGTCTTCACTTATTTACTTGATTTTAGAAATAGCCAAATCTTGTATGAATTTAAAATTCAGTATCATTTTTCAATGGTTTCGGCTAAGATTTCGACCGGGATTTGCAAACGCTAACCTGTCAGTCTTGCCGTGACCAAAGATATCAGATAAGCAAAAACCTTGCGGACAGCCTTCAGCCCGCCTGAAGCTTAGCCATTGTTGACCAGGTTTTTATTTTTCTTTCATCTCGATTTGTCGTTTCACAAAGTTAATATACGCTTTGTTTTTGAAGTCAAACCAGTTTTGGCGATAGTGAGATGAGTCAATTAAATTCTTAAAGTTCTGAAAAGGTTTTCGTCTAGAAATGGCGTTCAAAATCTTGTCTCTAAAATACTCATCAGGTAAGGAATATGCAAAATTCTCGATCACCTTATAACCTTCGTATGATTCCATTTTTTCAAACCGTTCATAGTTGTCCCAGTCGTTTTCAATTCTATCGATGATGTCTTCCCATTGTTCAGCGTCGAAATACGGATCGTTCGGGTCAGGATGCGAGTCAATTGTTCCCGTGGGCAGATGGTAAAAGCAGATCATTCCGCTGTCCAACAGTTCGGCAATTTCTTTTATCTGTTCTTCGTTCAGGGTCATGTTTGTCGGCTTGGGCCAAACACAGCGCTATGTACGACATCTGCGACAGTAGTGGGCGAGTTATAGCGTTGGTGCGATATTTTATGGAAATATAGTGAAAACCTTTTTTGGTTTTCGACGGTATTGGGAATAAAATGTCGCGGTCCTTCCGAGCGCATCGAACACATGAATACTTAATGCAATGGACAGGGCATGAATAGATTACATATAGTGTCTTGATATGTTGCGTTGCTTTCTTCCGTTTAGCGTCGTTCAAAAAAAAGGTACTCTTATCCTACGGTCTTATGTGATCTGACATAGCGCTGCGATGATGTTGCATTTCCCTTTGTGCGGGCGACATCTGCGAGAGCAGTGGGCGAGTTGTAGCGTTGGATAGGGAGATGTAGTACATAGGGTCGACGTAGGAGTTCCGAGCGCAGCGAACATATGAATTCCTTTAAAATAAAATAAAAATGATATGAACTAATGCATCATCATCATCATCATCATCATCGGTTTTGTGTATGATTAGAAGTGAATTTTTATATTACTACATTTTAGATTTAAATATACTTCAATTAAATTAAAAAGCGATTCGAGTTGGCACTCAAACCGCTATTAATTCTACACTTTGTTGTGTGCTGCCTTAATTTTTATCAAATGTCAGATTATCTGTACCTCCATTTCCTCCACTTATATCTATAAGTACAATTTTAGTAGATGTATATGATATAATATCCCAATCATCGTTTAAATCCTCAAAATCATTTGTATCAAGAACAGGAAAGAAAATGTTAAAATCAATATCATCGTCACTACTGCTGCTGTCGTCCGTAACTGACCATGTGCCAGTTAATGTGTCGGTTCCATTTGTTGCAACGAGAGAACCGTCGGAATTAAATGAGAAATTATATCCTGCAAAATCTGATGTCTCATTTTCTCCAGAATCTATGAAATTAGTTATTCGCCAAGTTCCTGATTCAACAGTATTTTCAACTTGGGCTAATTGTTCACTATTATTATTTACGCCTCCATCGTCGTCGTTATTTGAACATGAAGACAATGTATAGAAGCATAGCATTACTAATATACTTACATAAAATCTTTTTTTCATAAATATCGTTTTTGAGTATTATTTTTTTTGGTTCAAAGCCTTTGGATGTTTATCTATCCCAATATTTACCTCTTGAATAATAAAATTAATTGTAGATCCTGTAGGGCAATTATCAACTTAAATACAAGATTATTTAGTGCGTGATCAATAGAGATATTATTCTTTTTTGTTTATAGAACAGGTGCGAATACCAAATGGTGCATAAAGAGGACAAAAGCTAATTAAACTGGTTAAAACGAAAATTCCTGCAAGAATTAAAAGGATTATACCTAATGTTCCCGAAATTGTTCCTGTAAAATAAAGAAATCCAACTATTGCAGCGACTATTATTCTAATAATTCTATCTGCACTTCCCATGTTTTTTTTCATCTTTTAAAAAATAAAATATTGTAGCATTATTGCTCTACAAAGGTATGTGGTGTTATGGACGTATGCAGTGACTGTAGTCACCACTCACTAATAATTTTTATTTCACCTGCATTCTGAATAACTTTTTCATCAGTCTCAAGTTTTTTCAAAACCCTAGTTATTACTTCACGTGCAGTTCCTAATTCATTTGCTAATTGACTATGACTCATTTTAACGGAATTAATTTTAGTTAAATCTGATTTCTTTTTAAGATGGTCGTAAAGTCTCTTATCCATTTTGTCCAATAGTAAATGACGAATTGTGTCCAAAAGCTCAGAATAACGTAAATTAAATTGATTATAAAATAAGTCATTAAAACCTGGATACTCCTGAAGCCAATTTGGTAAATACCTGTCTCTTATACACATCTGACGCTGCCGACGAAGAGGATAGTGTAG
>CAJXUU010000426.1 GCA_913061325.1 uncultured Saprospirales bacterium
AGATTTCTGCCTGTCTCGTGGGCTCGGAGATGTGTATAAGAGACAGGTATTCGTGCTTCTCCTTCCTTTAAATTTACGTCCTTAAATACTTTTAGCGTTTTGTAAAAATATCTTACCGACTCTTGGTACTTATTTTCTTCACCATAAATATTGCCTACGTTTGAATAAACACGGGCCAACCCTATAGGATCATCTAATTGTTCTAATAATGCTATTGATTGCTTGAGGGATACCATTGCTTTTTTAGTATTACCTTTCAAGTAGTAAGCATATGATCTTTCATTTAATGCTCTCGACATTTCGTATTTAGAATTATTTATCTCTGCAAAATCATAATGATCATCTGTTAATAATAATACCGAATCTGGTTCAGCATATGTTTGACTTTTATAGTATTTATTAATCGCCTTGAATCTAAGCGAATCTTTATTGTCGTTATTTTCCCATACCAATCGTATTGAGTCCGCATTGATCTGAGCCTGACTGATCATTGTACATGAAAAAACTAATAGGGCTATTAGCAAAAGTTTTTCGCTTATCTGTTTAAACATATTATATTGTTCGTTACATTTTAATACCAAAAATTACAATACTCTATTGTCTATGGATTCTGATAGGATGATTGACCTTTATTATGTGAAGGTACAATGTAATTATTTGACTGAATATTTACGAGCGATTAATAATATGTAATTGGCGACAATTACAATTCCTTTCTTATAAAGAATGTATCAATATTTAAATTTTGAATAAAATCTTTCAATTCAGTATGGTATCTATCTCTGATCCTTGATCTCTATTCCATCAGTAGGCCCCTATGATACATGGTTGACACGTTGAGAAACTTATAGATTACCCTCTAGTATTTATTGAAAAAACGGTTACTTGTTATTGTCCTTAGCTTTTATGGAAGCTCATTAAAGAATGAATTCACAATTCCGACTATCGTAAAAAATTATAAATTATGAGAGACATGTTAGCAATGTAGCATAGAGAAAACATGTGTTTCTGTATTTAGCCTTTTAGATATTCCTTCACATTAATCTTTTTTAGGCTTCATCCCCGGTTGAAAGATTTCAAAATTTTCTTCTTCTTTTTGTTTTTTTACGATCGAGCGAACATCTTTCAGTAATTGTTTGGCATCATAGATGACTCCATCTTTAATGGTATATAGAACTCCACCTACTCGAATGACCTCATTGTCTTCAGTAAGTTTGATAGCTCCAGTACCATAAAACACTTTTAGATTTTGGAGTGGATTTTCATCGATTATGATAATATCCGCTTTTTTACCAACTTCAATACTTCCTATTTCATCATCCATTCCGAGTGCTTCCGCTCCATGTAGCGTCGCCGAACGTATAACTTCTAGAGGGTGAAATCCTGCTTCACGCAACAACTCCAGTTCTCTGATATAGCCAAATCCATATAGTTGAAATATGAATCCTGAATCAGAACCTGCAGTTACTCGACCACCTCTATTTTTATACTCATTGATGAATGTCATCCATAGTTGATAATTCTTTTTCCAACTTACTTCTTCCTCTGTCCCCCAAAAGTGCCAATACGATCCATGTGATTTTTTACTAGGTTGGTAAAATCTCCATAAACTTGGAATTGTATATTCTTCATGCCATTCCGCCCTTCTTGCTCTTTGAAGATCACGACTTGCTTCATAGATATTAAATGTGGGATCAATGGTAAAATCAAGAGCCAACAACTCATCCATTATCTCATTCCAGTGATCAGAATAAGGTGCAGCGGCTTGTGCCCACAGTCTTCCCGCCTCTCCAAATCGGTGCTGTTCATTTTGGTAGTTATAATCCAAAGGATAATTCTGTAGCGTTTGATTTTCGAATAAAGCTTCAGGTAATCCATACCAGTGTTCCATCGATGTTAATCCTGCATGTGCTGAGTTCACTACATTCCATCTACCAACTTCCATTTGAGCATGATGACAAGCTGAACGGAGTCCTAATTTCTTATTTTCATCCAAAGCAGCTGCAAATAGTTTAGGAGGTAATCCAAAAAATTTGATCCCATCTGCTCCATTCTTTGCATTTTGTCTAACCCATTCTCTAGCTTTTTCTGGCGTACTGATAGGATCATATGAACCTTGTCCAAATACAGTATATGCTTGGATTCGGGGAGCAGTAATCTTATTTTGCGCACTCATTTTCTTTTGATCCAGCACCCAGTCAAGTCCATTTCCTGTTGAAGGGTCTCGTACCGTTGTTATACCATGCCCCATCCAAAGTTTAAATACGTATTCCGCATCGGCTCCTTGCCAACGTCCTCCGATATGACCATGCATGTCTACGAAACCTGGGAGAATATATTTACCGTGTGCATCAATTTCTCGTCCTCCCTCAATAAGTTTTGGCCGACCTTCAGCATCGATTTCTACACCAGGATAACCTACCGTTTTTATTTTCTTGATGATGTTGTTTTCTATGACAACATCTACGGGACCTATAGGTGGCGCCCCAGTGCTGTTTATCAATGTAGCTCCACGAATGATCAATTGATTGAATGGTCCCTCTCCTTCATTTATGATTGGGGCTTTTTCAACGGGTGCCTGAGCAAGAGTCAGGTTTGTTATGCCTAGGAATAAAAATAGAATAAAGTTTTTCATACGAGCCAATTTTGATAACTGTGAAGATATAAAATATAGACCCTATTCTCAAAATATCTTTTCAACCAGTACAACTCTACTAGTAAACCACTTCATAATTTTCAATAATAATGTTAGAACCTGAACCAAACAAGCTAATTGAAGTATCGCCAACAGGAAAATTAGTCTCCCATTCCTCATTTAGCATAGTATCATTGCCAAAAAATGCATCCTTATCCACGACCTGGATTTTCAGTTTGCTACCGTAAGAAATTTTAATATCGTTAAAAATTGTAATAACCTGAGACAGGTCAAATTCCGTGGTGCCAAATTCTTTATCACCATTGATCAAAACGGTTACATCTGGTTGATCTGTAACATCCCATGCTGTGCCATCTGGAGACAACGGCGGAAGATTAGAGATTGTCATTGTTCGAATGATAATAGACTTGGGAGAACCATCGTCTTTTTCACATGACATAACTGTAAGGAATAGCAAGAAGAAAAGGAGTTTAGAGGTTTTTATGAAATACGGGTTTTGCTCGGTATGATATGGATTTGTGTATAAAGATATGATAAGATTGGGAATGCAGTATAACGTATCAAGAGTACGTGGCGAATGAAGCGATAGCAAATCTGATGATCATACAATGATATAAGAATATCAATGCCATGAATGAGCAATAATAAACAAGTATTATACAAGAAATAATTGTTTATTGATAGTTTTGTCTTAGGCAAATGTTAAAGTTTGAAGGATAGTCCAGAACATATATAAATTCATATATGTTCCGTTTAAATGAAAATACAGTCAACTGAATTGCCTTACTCATATTACACAATACAAACAGAAGAAAAACGACTCTTTGCAGAATAAAATTTTTTAATTAATTAATATTACACAAAAAACAAAACATTAAGTAAATATATTATTTAACAACAAACTATTGTTTTGCGTGTTTAATTGTCTCACCTTTGTGCCATCATAAAAATATGAATAATAATTAAAAATAAATATAATGTTTAAAAGCTGTCTCTTATACACATCTCCGAGCCCACGAGACAGGCAGAA
>CAJXUU010000427.1 GCA_913061325.1 uncultured Saprospirales bacterium
CGAGATTTCTGCCTGTCTCGTGGGCTCGGAGATGTGTATAAGAGACAGGCGCAAAGCTGCTTGCCAGAAGGAATCACATTTACTACTCAGGAGCAGATTGATAGTTTTTCTATCGAATATCCAGAGTGTACAGGAATCTTAGGTTATGTAAACATTATAAAAGGCATTAATAACCTAGAAGGTTTAAATCAAATTATCAAGATTAATGGAAACTTGTCCTTGAATCTCAATAATGATTTAGGAACCTTAAATGGCTTAAATAACTTGATTTCTATTGGAGGAAACTTTTCTGTTTCAAAAAACTCGTCATTAAAAAATCTAAAAGGTCTTGAAAATCTAACTTCAATTGGAGGATATTTGAAGCTATTTAGCAATGAGTCCTTAAAAAGTCTTAGTGGTTTGAACAACCTGATCTCGATCAATAAACACTTTACGATAAACTTAAACAATTCATTATTAAATCTGAATGGTCTGGATAAATTGGCTATCGTGAAAGGAGACTTTTCAGTGATAAACAATGAATGTCTTTCAACCCTAAATGGTTTGAAAAGTTTGAAATCCAATGGAGGACATTTTCATATTTCTAACAATACTTTTTTAACCAGTTTAACAGGGTTGGAAAATTTATCTTCGATTGGTGAATCTTTAAAAGTGTGGAAAAATGCTTCTCTTTTAGATCTTGACGGATTGAAGAATTTGACTTCTATTGTTGGTTATTTGAAAATATCGAATAATCCATCACTAAAAAGTCTTAGTGGTCTGGAAAGTTTGATTTCGGTTGGCGGGTATATGGATTTCTATGAGAATGTTTCACTTGACAACCAAAATGGACTGAAGAGTGTAATTGTCGGTGGAGAAATAATAAAGAAAAAGGTGAAGAAAAATAAACAGCATAAGCTGTGGGTAATTCCAATGAATAATTCATTGATTATTGAAGGTAGTCTAATAGGTGTGGAGGATAGTTTGATCACAATTTCGGAACATAAAAATCAATTAGGATTAGCTGGTAATACTCAAAGCATTAATTATCGTAACATCGAAACCATAAAATATCGAAGTCAAGGGAAGCTTGGAAGGGCAATGATATTCGGAACTTTAACTGGGTTTACGCTCGGATTCATTTCAGGGTTGGCTTCAGGAGAATATGAGCGTAGTGGCTTTTTGAGTGGGAATGGGATTTTTGGGAAAACAGAAACAGTTTCAGGAGCGGAAAGAGGCCTTGCTCGAGGGCTTGCACTAGCCATTCCAGGCGTAATAATAGGAGGCTTGGTTGGTTCAGTAAAGGTAAAAATTCCGATAAATGGAAATCATAAGACTTTTAAGAAGTCAAAAGGAAGATTGCTGAATTTGATGGCACCCAATTAATAAAGATATATTGAATACCAAGTATAAAAATGGTAGCGGTGTAACTTATGAAACGTAGACTTTTGCCATCATAGCTTAATAATGGGGTTTGTGGATAAGGTTTTATTATTAGTTTTTCTTAATCGTTTTTACAAAGTACATGAGAATAGAGCTTATTAATTTGTGTGCAGAATTTTACCATTAGTTATACATAGTATTCTAATAGAGAGTTAAGACATTTTTTCTCTACATTGCAATCATAACACAAAAAACTAAAATATTCTGAATACAGAAAAGGCAAGCTTAAATGCGCATAAGGATGAAATATTAAATTCACTGTCTATTGAATTTCAGAATGACTTTCTAAATCAAATAGCATCTTTGCCAGACAAGGACCCACAAGAGCTAAGTGGGGATGCTGAAATTGAAGCAATTAGGGCTGAATTAATAGCAAACCCAGCAGTTGATGAAAATGCAGCTGCCGTTGAATTGAAGGATATTAAACTACCACCTCCGATTGTACCTGCTACAGAAACGGAACTCGCAACTGAACATGCTGAATTGCTAAAGGAGGCTAAAGCAATGGCAGAAAAAACGTCGAAGAATATTGATGCTGTACACAGAGCTCAAGAAGCTGCACAGAAAGCTCATGAAGCTGCAGATAAAGCAGCTAAAGAGTTTCAAGATGCGGTATATAGAGCAACTCATCCTTTTTAATATAAATGTACAATGAAGATTACCAAGAAACCACCATTAAGCAATTGATGGTGGTTTTCTTATGGTTATAATTCACTTTTGTGTGCTGTTAATAGTTGAATGTAAATCTGTAAATTTATTGTTGCGGATTGGGGTTTGTTGTAATATTTGAAATAAATTCTAATATACAAATGGTTTTGTGTTGATCCTGTTTTATGTAAATTGCATAAAGAAAATTAACCAATGAACGAATTTCCTAGAATAGAAACCAAAAGGCTGATTTTAACAAAAATAAAAGCAACAGATATTCCCAAAATAATCGAATATGCTGGCAATGTCAAGATTGCTGATATGACATTGAACATTCCTCATCCGTATGAAGAGAAAGATGCAATATGGTGGCTAAATAGTTCTAACCAAGGTTTTATAGATAAGACACAGTGCTCATTTGGCGTAAGAATTAAAAGTTCAGATGAATTTATTGGAGGTATAGGATTAACAATAAATGAGAGCTATAATCTTGCGGAATTTGGCTATTGGATAGCTGAACCATTTTGGAATAAAGGGTATGCAACAGAGGCGACGGAAGCGTTGCTAAAGTTTGGCTTCGAAGATTTGAATCTGAATAAAATACATGCATCACATCTTATTGAGAATCCCGCATCCGGTAAAGTGATGATTAAGAATGGTATGATAAAAGAAGGGGAATTTAGAGATCATGTTAAGAAGGATGGTGTGTATAAAAGTTTGATTCAATATAGGTTGACCCAAAGTGAATTCAGAGATAGAAAATAGTGAATAAAGAAGATCAATTACACGTACAATTAAGAAATTATATATGGATAGAATTGAAAAATGGGGTAGCCTCTACCATAAGACAAATGATCTAACTAGCCCTTCTTCAATTGACAATTTATTGTTATCTGAAGACATTAACAAATTAGAAAAAACCATTATAAAAGTATTAAATGGTTTTTTGGATAAAGGCGAAACGCATGCAGGTATAAAGATATACGTAGACAAGGTGCTCCGAAATGATTTTGTAGATGTAATGGAGTCAAATAGACCTCAAGAAAACGAATCATTAAAAGAATGGGGAAATAAAATATTTGGAGATGACAAATTTGGAGTCGTATTTAATAGCCTAGAATCTTACGATAACGAAATAGGGGAATTAATGTGTTCGATAGTTGGACCGCTAATGAAGCAGGCAGGTTTGCCATTGGGAGGACTATCCTTTTTGTTTTTCATGGGCAATTATGGTTTTACTCCTTTTGGAATCCATAAGGAAGCAATAGGGGAGGAAGGATTCCTTTTTCATCTTGGACCTGGAGAAAAAGAGTTTTATACTTGGGATACTGAAGAATTCAATGAAATTGATCATAACACGAAGGTCTTTCATGAGGTAGAAGAGATGCTGCCTGCATCAAAAAAGTATATTTTAAAGCCATCTTCAGTAATGTTTATACCTCATCATGTATTTCATATTGGGAATACAAATGAATTTTCTTTGAGCGTTGTGATGGATTATATTAATCCGTCTAAAGACTATTTAGAAAAGGAACTCGCTAAAGAAATAGGTAATGACAATATCTGTCTCTTATACACATCTCCGAGCCCACGAGACAGGCAGAAATCTCG
>CAJXUU010000428.1 GCA_913061325.1 uncultured Saprospirales bacterium
TCGTGGGCTCGGAGATGTGTATAAGAGACAGAATACCAACAATACTAAATGTTGCTTGGTCATCAATATAATCCCCTGACGAATCAGCTGGGAATGGAAATGTGATTGTATATATATTACCTTGTATACTAGTTGTTGGGAAGTATGTTCCATTAATATAGACACTTTCAATTGTGGTGCCTGAATTTACAGTAACCAAAACTGTAAAGTTATCACTTACGCAAGTAATACTGGGATGATCAATAGAAATAATTTGTCCGTTAAGTACGTGTAAATAAAAAGTAAAAAATAAGCAGATAATAAATTTGATTGTTTTCATAATATAAAATTGTGTTTAGTGACATAATGAAGTATATGTATAATGTCGCTAAAGACTTTATATATTACACCTCCTGAATTAGTTTAAAAAACCTAACTATCTTCTTTCATAGCAAGCTTAATGGACATTGTTCATTGGATATTCTATTTCCGCATTTTGAGACTCCATGGTATCTCAAATGCATTGAAAATAAAATATTTCTTTACATTACTTGATATTATATAATTAGGTTTTTTCCGTGGATCTTAAACCACTATTATTGTAAATTGGATTGCAATAATAAATAACCCATAGCTCATCACCAAAATTACATGGTGGTATATGTTAAAATAAAAAAATAATATATGTTAATTTTGCAATATTGCAGAATATACACATGTATGGTTTTGGGGCATGAATATTATTAATCGACAAAGAATTATATGTTGCTTTTGCCAATATACATGGAATCAATGGTATAGATATTGCTCTTAAATATCTATATTTGTTATTATGAAGCACCAATGACGGAACTTGACGGATCATAGGAAATAATTTAAGATCAAAGATTAATTTCTAGTACCCTTAAATTTTTATTCTAAAGATTTTGGTGAAAAAGCGATATTAACCAAAGAAACGATTAATCTTAAATGGTTGAGTTCCAATGCGAAGAAAATTTTAAATATATGATAAAAATTATACTCACAACACTATTATTGGCTGTTGCCCTTTCCGGCATGTGTCAATTATGTGAGGGGGATGATTTATCAGATATTACATATACCTCGATAGAATCAGGGTATGAAGATTATATTTCTACCTATACTCCTAATACAACACCTCATACTATCCCTCTAGTACTTCATGTAATCAGTGGTCAACAATATCAATCGGTCTCTTTATTATCTGCAGTATCCGATATCAATGCTATGCTATCAGCTACACCAACCTGTGGGTTAGAGTATGATAGCCCTCCTAATATAAATTTATGTCTTGCACAGCAAAATATATGCGGTGACGCAAGTCAAGGAATCAACTTTTATGATAGTGATCTCAGCACGTTTGATCCATGCACGCAAGAGATAGCATTAAAGACCTTACCCAGATTAGACGATGATCCATACCCAACCTACCACTACCTTAATATCTATCTAGTAGATGAAATATGCCCTTCATGTGAGACATTCGGCTGTGCAGCGGCAGGATACAGTACTATGCCGCAAGATGTGGGCAAAATCAATGACGGAATAGTGATCGAACTTGATGACTGGCTAGGAGACTGTGACGACAGAAAAAATATCATCCATGAGCTTGCTCATTACTTGGGACTCTATCATACTTTTGATGGAGGTTGTAATAATGATAATTGCCTAATTGATGGTGATAAAGTGTGTGATACGCCACCAGAATATTTACCATTGGCATATGCTGATCATCCATGTCTAACTGGAAGTCCAGAAAATAGCTGTGCCACAGATGTGAATCCAGGAGATGTAAATAATCCGTTCATAGTGGATCAATTAGACCCTGACGATAACATCATGAATTACACCCCTGTGAGCTGTACCAATACATTCACAACTGGTCAAGTTCGTAGAATGCACTATATTCTGGATGAAATAAGAATAGGCCTGGATAGTGAGATCTCATGCCAGCCTCCTTGCGATCTCATGATCTCATGGGATGTATCAACAGATTATCTAGAAGTGAATCCCAATGAAAACTTCACCATCTTCAATAATACAATTGCCAACAACTTTGTATGGAATGTCGAAGATCAAGAAATAATAACTAAAGACTTGACCTATACATTCACCAATGAAGGGAGTTATACCATTCTATTAGAAGCGATGACTAACCCAGATGAATGCAGTGCCCAGTATATGATTGCCGTGAATGTCAAATGTGATATTCCAATGCCCAATATATTAGTAAGCAATAGCAATCCAGAAGTCGGCGATGATGCAGAGCTCTCTATATCCAATGTTGATCCTGATCTTACATACACATGGTATGATGGACTAGGCAATCTTGTGGGGGGGGGACAGACTGTTGATTATACTATTGCTCAATCTGGTCATCAAGTTATATCATTACAGGTATGTTCTGATTTCTGCTGTACCACCTCATACACCCACCTACAAGTAGGCGACTGCCCATCCGACCACGACGGTACACTGTGGATATTTGGCAGCGATGGTGTAGTGCTCAATTTTGAAAGTGGAATGCCTATAGAAGAGGATAATGTTTTTTTTGGTGATTTCATTACCGACTTTCATAGTGATGAGCCCAGTATAATAGAATTGGACGCCCAGGGAAACTTGCTATTTTATTCTGATAATGATAATATTTTCAATAGAAACTATGAGATAATGGACAATGGTAATCCGCTGGAAGGAAGTCAAACTACTTCTCAGGTGCTAAGCCTACGGCAGCCTGGTTCTTCTAGTATTTATTATGTTTTTATGCCTGAATCTGTTAGAGATTTTGATGCTTCCTTGGATAGTATGCAAAGCTTATTCTATAATGTTGTGGATATGACTGGTGATGGAGGTCTAGGAACTTTAACTGTGAAAGATGAGCTTCTCATGGAATTTGGTACGGAAAAGATATCTGCTGTTCGACATTGCAATGGTCGTGATTGGTGGATAGTTACCCATCAGGCTGGTAATAATCATTTCCATAGCTACTTACTTGATGAAGATGGATTGGATATTAATCCGATCATTTCTGAAACTGGGGATACAGTAGACTTTGGGTTTCCAAAAGTTGGCATGATAAAATTTTCACATGATGGAAAACTACTTACAATGACTTCTGTAGGCCTTTTCGAAAACGATATTTTAAACAAAGGGAAAACAGAACTATTTACATTTGATAATTTTAATGGAAGTATTTATAATTCCATTTTCATTGACTCTTTATCTTTGCAGGTTAATTATGCTATTGAATTTTCACCCAATAATAAATTTCTATATGTAGGAGATACGAGAGATAAATTAATACAATATGATATCTCAAATTTAGATAGCACTTATATCAAAGAAAGTGAAGTAGTATTATATAGTTATGATTCAGGAAATCCTATAAATATTGGGGCCTTACAATTAGCTCCAGATAATAAAATATACATAGCCAATATATCAGACTCTTCCCTTCATATCATCCATGATCCTGATAAAAAAGGTCTAGCATGTAATTTTGAGCCATTTGGTCTACCACTTCAAAATGGAGAAAGCTTCCTCGGGCTTCCCAACTTCCCAGCCAATGTCTATAGACAAGAGTATCCTATCATTTCTGGATTTAATGAAGTCGATCTATGCCAAGATAGTATCTGTCTCTTATACACATCTGACGCTGCCGACGAAGAGGATAGTG
>CAJXUU010000429.1 GCA_913061325.1 uncultured Saprospirales bacterium
TCGTGGGCTCGGAGATGTGTATAAGAGACAGAATAATGACAGTATTTCTGAGAATAAAGATAAATATAGAAATGATATGCTGTTTGCCATATTTTGATCTTGAAAGAGCACTTTGAGATTATAAATAATTAGATCTTCAATATTTTTAAATAGTGAACTTGCAAATCATTGATTTTAAGCGCAATAAAATAATGCCCAGCTGGCAAAGTACTTTCTGTCTCCCAAGTAGAAATGTATTTCTGAGCATCTAATATCTTATCTTCTAAAATAGCAACTTGCTTACCATTTAAATCATACACTAAAAGACCAACATTTGCCTTTTTAAAGATTCCATATTCTATTTGTACTTGTTGAGAAAATGGATTGGGAGTGACTTTATAAACCATGCCTTTCTCAAGATGTAAATCCGATGTACCCACAGAAACACCTTCTCCATTTATCACAATATCAAAAGTACCTTCTAAAAAACCCTCATTATTCTCCGATAATGAGATAATCCTATCCGTAGCATTGTATGTGCCGCTTGTTATTGAAGCCGCGGCATCTGATGGTATACTCTCATCACCTTCGAAGTATAACTGAGTAGTCAAAGTGTCAAAATTTGGAGGAGTAATCTTATAGTGAATATGAGAAGGACGAAATGCATTTCCATTAAGATACTTGCCCGGCTTGATCGTTTCAAAAAGATAGAATCCTTGTTCGTTTGTTTTAGTAAATCCTCGAAGTAGGAAACCTTGATTGTCATATTGTCCAGCATCATTTGCATGCCATACATCAACTATAGTATTTGGGATAAATTGATTACAATCTAAATTGAGGACTCTTCCACTAATGATCATTCTGGTCCCAACCTCTTCAAACGAAGCTAAAATATTATCATCAATCATCGGAGGATTCTCAGTATAGAATGGTCCTGGACCGTAATAATCGAGAGTCGTTGGGTTACAAACTAGGTCATCGTCAGCCTCTTTTTTAGTATTTGAATCGATTAACTTTGACGATAATCCTGCAGTAACTGCACCAAGGGTTGTGTTTATCAAAAATGATCGTCTGTTATACATATTGTACTTTTATCTTGAGAAATGGAAAGGTTCTAAAACTACAATGTAATTTATTCCTAAATAATTGCGATTAAACAAATAAATTCAAAAAGTTGCCATGAGTTAGGTAAATCATGATCTCGTGACAATACCTATATTTTAATCTGCCTCTTGCATCCCCACATCTAAAGAATATTCTCCTTTTTCCAATGGAGTAATCTCATAATAAAAAGCGGTAGGTGCATTGTATTCTCCAAATGTTCTTATTCCTTGCATGTCACATTGCATGTTATAAACCCGTATTTTCCCATCATGCTCAGCGACTGTATAATATCCTTGAGCAAACCATCTCAATCGATCCACAAGTTCAGCATCAAGTCCATCTAACAAGTGATCGTTAATAGGAAATGAGTGAAATTCAATTTGATTTTGATCCAATATTGAATATCTCCCTATATGCAGATGTGTAGCATCTTTCGCAACTCCATACCAATTAAGATTTCCGATTTTAACAGGAACGGTCAACATCTTATAATATGGCATATTGTTACGCTGCAGGTTGTCGGCAAAGACATTTTGAATATGTTGTTTGTTAGCTAATGTAAACATTAAATAAAGTGTACTGATCACTAATCCTAATTGATTAGGCAATCCTCTTTTAAGGTCATCTTTTGAAAATAGGTAGATACTTAATCCAGTGCCCAGAATTAAAGGAATAGTATATACTGGATCAATAATATTTACGCTATCAAAGCTTACCCGCCAATCAACAAATGGCAATAGTAATTGAGTGCCATAAGTCGTAAATGTATCTAACAGAACGTGAGTAAATAGTATCAAAAAATTAAAGAACCATAAACGCCTATAGCGTATAGAATTTGTCCACTTTATCTTTGTCATTAGATAAGAAAATAGAAAAGCAGCTAGTAGACAAAATAATATCGAATGGCTATATCCTCGATGTATACTTATCTTATCTAATTCAGAAAAAAATGGAGTCCATAACACATCAAGATCAGGTATAGTAGCAACTATTGCACCTATGATAGCTCCTTTATTTCCTATTTTACGACCAAGTGTTGCTTCTCCAATCGCAGCCCCTAATGCTGCCTGTGTTATACTATCCATGAGAATTGATTTTAGCTTTTAACAAATGTTATGTTCTTAATTGAATTGTAAAACAAGCTACCATAAGCAATCTTGAAAATCCGTAAGCATATGGAAAAGTAAACCTACAGCTATTATTCTGGTCTTGGGGAAAAGTAGTAAAAAGCAATATATTACCATAGCTAGATAACTATGGAGTGGAAGAAATCCTATACTACATCGATCTGGCACAAAAATTTGTTAGCATTCAAAGATGTGCAGAATCGGGATCCAAGAAACTCCTCCCTCAACAGGAAATAGATCTTTGCAAGCATACAAATGATCAAGATCAACTATCATAGTTGCAATAATTATCAACCACGCTTTTTTCCATTGATTATAAAAAACGTATAAGCAATTATTCCAGGTACAAGGAAATGCAGACTGTAATGAATAATAACTTTTACCATGCTCATTTTAAAAAAAAAAAATACTAAGAACCAGAATTATATCATCATTTTTCAATGAGTTTTTGCATTGCTGTTTTCCTTATCAATATTTGTTTTCTATTATACTCAATAACACCCAATTCTCTAAAATAATTTAGTGCAGAAGTAATAGACTGCCTTGATGAACCTATATACTGGGCAATTGATAGATGTGTAAAATATTTAATTATTGAGGTATCAACATCATGGTCTGTTGATGATGCCATTTTTATTAACATCCATCCAATCTTTCTATATGACTCATATTCCCGAAAGACAATTATCCTACTCCATAAATCAAATTCATTTTTGATAGTAGCTCTTAACATTCGAATTAGAAACTCATTATCTTGTCTTAATCGATCAAGGAAATCATTGGCTGAATATTCCTCTATGATAGCTTCTTTACTTATGACACAAGCGGAACTAGTTCTTTTTCTATCATTTGTAAAAAGATCAAAATATCCAAAAAATCTTTTCGAGTGTATTGTTTCAAATGTTACACTATTTTGTTTTTTTTACTTTCTCCTTGTAAGTTCTTACCGATCCCTCTACCAAAAAATATATACAATAGGCATGTTCCGCTTCAACAAAAATATGCTGATTGCGGAATAGTTTACTTTTAAATTTTACATCCATTGATTTGCTGTTATGCAAAGTGCAAGGATAAAAGGATTTTTATGTCCTTTATCCTTGCGAAAAAAGTTATTCTGGTCTATCATATTGACAACATCCCGGTAGAGCACTATACACGTCTAACTTAGCCCTGTGAGAATCTGTATCATAGCCAACATCTGCAATTCTTTGCTTAATATCATCTATGGTAATATTATCAGAATCAAAAGAAACTTTCATCTCTCCGCTTTCCATATCCCAGATTGCCTCAGAGACACCAGCTTCTTCTTTTAAGGCGCCTTCGATTGTTCTCTTGCACATTCCACAGTTCCCATAAACTTTAAATGTTTCAGTTTCAATTTTATCCACGTCTTGGGTATTATTAATGACTGTCTCTTATACACATCTCCGAGCCCACGAGACAGGCAGAAATCTC
>CAJXUU010000430.1 GCA_913061325.1 uncultured Saprospirales bacterium
CACTATCCTCTTCGTCGGCAGCGTCAGATGTGTATAAGAGACAGATTCAATATTACTGAATATTTCGAATCATCCAAAAGTCTTTGCCGTTGGGGTGAATTGCACTGATCCTAAATACATCTCAGGAATAATAATTGTATACCCAAATTCAGGAGAGGCATACAATTCCAATGAAGTGGTTTAAGAACATAATGTTAATTGATTTGCAAGTCATTGATCATTCCACAAATTATTAATTTGTTACTATGATTTACGTGTTTGCTTTGCAAGCCACTTAAAACACATTACTTCAGCTTTTTCTAAGTCCATAGTTTTTGCTATGAGTTTCGAAAAGAGCTTCGTTCTGTATCCCAAGCACTTACAACTCATTTTAACCCTAGTTTTTAAACCACTTCAATAGTAAAACTTGGTTGGGTTTATCAGACCCAGAATTATTTATGGAGATGACAAAAGAATGGTCAAAATTAGGAGCTGATCAGTAAAGTATGCTGAGGAATTCTTAAATATTTTAAAGAATATAAAGTTAAATCTAAAACAAAAAGCGAAACTATTTAGTGAATTTATTAGGTTGCGGAATTACACGCTAAATTGGATTTAAAAGAGAGTGAAGAGTAAAGTATTAACCGAATTTAGAACAATAGAGAAAAACATAATTAATAGTTTTTATTCTACTTTTTACTTTCATCACAGTTGATATGGTGCCAATCCAAAGATAACTTTATAAGTTTTAGCAACATAACTAACGACAAAAAATATTATGGAGACAAATTATATAATTGATTGTGCAGGCAATAAAGTCCTCATGGGTAATCAGCTTTTTTCAGCAAAATGCTGGGTTGGTAACAGCAGTGATTATCTTGAAGCGAACGATGAGTTTGTTATTGCCGACTCTGCCGATTGGCTTGATATTCCTAAAATATCGATTTTGATACCAATTTATCGCTCAGGTGATCGTTTTTTACGAACACTTAACTCTATCATTTCTCAGAAATGGTCACAACCTCAGAAAGTGGAAATTATACTTTCAATAAATCAACCTCTCTATCCCATTGACGAGTTGACCAAGGCTAGCCTGAAAGCAGCCAAAACATTTATCAAAGCAAATGATTTGAAAGATAATACACCTCAGGTTAAACTAGTTTTTGAACAACTGGCAGGTGGCCTAGCTGAAGTCTATCAACGAAGTTTCTCAACATTGATCGCTCGTATTCGTCGTAATGTCAATGCTCGTAATCTTGAAACTAAACAAGAAAATGTCAATGCTCTGAGCTCACTTATGGACTCTACCGTTTTTGCAATCATTGACGACGATCAAATCTTGCTTGATAATAGGTCTTTGTCGACGGCTGTGGATAAACTGGAAGCAGGTAAATCAACGATAATGGGTCAGGTAGAAATAACCGAAGTGTCAACTTCCTATCCGCAATGGAATGCTATTCTTGTAGGTGTGATGAACCTCTTTTTGAGATTTAAATACGAACATGGAACAGCCATTCTAACGCCTCGTGCTTTGATGGTTTCAGACCTATTCCACATGCCTGCCTTGAAAATTGGTGAAGCATACGCCGATCAAGTTTGGTTTGCTGCTGCCTCCGCAAAAAAAGAACGATTTATGATAGAAGTGACAACAACTTTAGAGAGCGAGGAATACCCCAGTAATGCCAATATGGTAGAGCGCCTAGCAGAATTTCTCGAGTCTGGGGCACATTCAGATGCCATAAATATTTTTAAAAATGTGCAAACATCTTACGAAGAATCAACAGAAAAACTGGTTTATTCATTAAATGATCTCAAGCAACTGATTTCTTCACTTAAATCTCGTGACAAAAACAATATCGAGATTGTGGTCCATCAGATGCTCCACAAACTACAACCAAAATAACAAAGGGTAAAAGATCTCAAAAGTGTTTGAGTCAAGTGGTTTGCGAAGCAAACACGTAGGCTAGTGTAGAGAATCAAAGATTCTCGGGCTAGTCAAGTGGTTTGCGAAGCAAACACGTAGGCTAGTGTAGAGAATCAAAGATTCGCGGGCTAGTCAAGTGGCTTGCGAAGCAAACACGTAACCCAGTATAGCGAATAGCTCATTCGAGGGCTGGGCTAGCAAACACTCGTCAGTTTCTTTTTCAAGAAAGAAATAAAAGCCTGAGCAGCGAGCGGAAGATTAAGTTCAAGCACATTATCCTTATTTACGTAAAAAGACTAAAAAAATGGAGTCTTTCTTTAGAAGTAAACCTGATCTAGGACATAATAAATAGAGATATTCAATATTACTTAATATGCACTGACCCTAAATATATCTCAGGAATAATAAAGAGCATCAAAACAACCGAACTTGATAAAAAAATAATTGTATACCCTAATTCAGGTAAGTATGACAAACTATTGCTAAAGCTGTTAAGTAGAAATTCAACAGTTACCTATCAAGAAATAAGCTATTTACTTGGTAAACTTGGTTATACAGAAAGTCAAAGGGGTAAAACCTCAGGTTCAAGAGTTGCGTTTATTAATAGAGAAGACAAACACATCATAAGATTACATAAACCACATCCAGGAAACGAATTAAAAAGCTACGTAAAAAGAGAAATCATTTCGGAATTAAAAGATAAAAAATTGATATGACTGATAAATTACTATTTAAAGAATTCATAGGAACAGTCCATTACTCAACCAAAGATTCAGTGTTTTACGGAAAAATTGAAGGCATAAACGATCTTGTAACTTTTGAAGGCGAGAATGTACACGACCTGAAAACATCTTTTGAAGAAGCTGTGGAAGATTATATTGAACTTTGCCAAGAGATTGATAAAGAACCGTTGAAGTCATTTAAAGGGTCATTTAACGTGAGAATTACTCCGAAACTTCATTCAAAAGCTTTCAAATATGCGGCATTAAAAGGCACGTCGTTAAATCAATTAGTTTCAGAAGCAATTGAAGAAAAAATAGCCGCTCTAAAACATTGAGCATGATGGAATCTTCCTTTTAGTCGGACTCCACATGCTCTTGGCCGACGTTGACATTTCGACAAATTCTCTTGTAGTTAGTTTCATCTTTAGTGTCGGAGCCGGTCTTTATTTGAGAAAGGAAGATTCATAGAAGTACAGTTAAGTAGATTGATACCAGTCCTTTATAAGAGTGATTTAATCCAAGTATCACTTTACACCTTGATTATTATCATTATATTTAGTTTGATTATGTGTTAAGATTATAGAATCTATTGCAACGGTAGCCATGTACATCCAGATATATACTAATAATACTCGTTTATACACGGATAACTAGTATTGAATGTGTATTTGTCTAAGTAATTGATTTTCAGTGGGTTGGAACACATATCAGAAATATCAGAAATATCTGGAAGTTTTATCTGAAGTTTCAGGTATTAGCAAGTTAGTAGCAATTAGTATGACAAATAAAAACCTAATAGAACTAGACTTTTTTGATGGGCAAGAACCTGGACTTAAACTAACTGTTTTTAACTCTGATATTGGATTGATCAAAAGATGTGAATTCAAAGATCAAATTGAATGGCTAAAAGTTGGGGAAAACACTTATATTAAGAGATTGGATAAATTGAATATACATTTTCCATTAGTGTTCTTTACAGCCTGTCTCTTATACACATCTGACGCTGCCGACGAAGAGGATAGTGTAG
>CAJXUU010000431.1 GCA_913061325.1 uncultured Saprospirales bacterium
TAATGATAATATTTTCAATAGAAACTATGAGATAATGGACAATGGTAATCCGCTGAAGGGGAGTCCTACTACTTCTCAAATGATAAGCTTGCGGCAGCCAGGTTCTTCTAATCTTTATTATGTTTTTATGCCTGAATCCGAAAGCATTTGGAACCCATCTGTAGATAGCCTACGAAGTCTCTATTATAATGTGGTTGATATGAATGGCGATGGAGGACTAGGCACTGTATCAATCAAAGATGAACTTCTCATGCAGTTTGCTTCAGAAAAGATATCTGCAGTACGACATTGCAATGGCCGTGATTGGTGGGTAGTTAGCCATCAGGCAGGAAATAATCATTTTCATAGTTACTTACTTGATAGTGATGGATTAGCTATAAACCCAATAATATCAAATATAGGAGATACTACCTATTTTAATAATACAAAACTTGGAATGATTAAATTCTCTCATGATGGTCAAGTACTTGTTATGACATCTGTAGGTAAAACTGAAAATGGTGTAAAATTTAAAGGTATCACTGAGCTATTCGAATTTGATAACAGCAGTGGAATCGTTATAGAATCTATCTTCATAGACACCACTTCAATGCTAAGTAACTACGGTATTGAGTTTTCACCAAGCGATCAATTTCTATATATTGGAGATACAAGAGAAGACAAAATAATTCAGTATGATATCTCAATTCTTGATAAAAACTATATAGAAGATAACTTTACCGTGGTGTTTGATGAAATAGATTACGTTGTCGACATAGGAGCACTCCAATTAGCTCCAGACAACAAAATCTATGTAGCTAACATATCCGATTCTTCCCTTCACATCATCCATGATCCTGATAAAAAAGGTCTAGCGTGCAATTTTGAGCCGTTTGGTCTGCTTCTTCAAAATGGAGAAAGCTTTTTAGGCTTACCTAACTTTCCTGCCAATGTGTATCGTCAGGAATATCCAGTCATTTCTGGAGTAGATGAGTTAGATCTGTGTCTTGATAGTATCGCTGGCTATCATGCATCGAGCCGGTGTACGTCGGAAGAGTATACATGGGAGCTTATCGGAGCAAATCAAATTACACACACATCAGGAGATAGTACCAAGATCATTGCTACAGTACAAAGTAGAGATACGCTGGTCCTTACTCGGACTACAGCATGTGGGGAATATAGGGATAGTATGGTGATTGATGTGATAGATTGTAATTTCGAATGTATCATCGACTTTGCTTGGATAGAGATCGATAGTATGATTTGTGAAGGAGAATCAGCTTCTATGCAATACACTAGCAATGCTCAATCTGTCCATATATACAATCAAATATATAATAACAACAACTTTAGTATAGATGGTCTTACACAGGATACATGTATTACGATGACAGCTGTACTTGATGCATTTTGTGACACTACATTTATCCAGTGTTTTTATGTTTCCCATCCATTGTTCTATGAGGAAATCTCTTTTGATGACTCAATATGTAGTGGTAATATAACAACACTTAATTACTCCAGTGATGCTGATATTATAGAACTATTTAATGACGAAATGAATCTTTTAGCCTTAGGCAGTGGAAGTTCAGTGAGCACCCCTATTATCTGGTCTGACACTACTTTCTATTTGAGATTAGCCAGATATGATGGTAACTGTGAAGTAGTAATTCCACTAAGCGTTTATATTGACACAGATGTATATCAAGAATTAGATACAGTTCTTATTTGTCATAGTGACACCATCATGGTAAATGATAGCTTAATATCTCTTGAAGGAAGCTATACTTGGCCATTACAAACAATAGACAATTGTGATTCTTTGTACCAGTTAGATATAATTCACTTTCCTTTATCTCCGATCGATAGTATCATCACGTATACATGTGAGCCATTAGATACTATGACAATGATGACAACCTATCTAAACAATGAAGGCTGCGAATCGATAAGAGTTACACAAACTAAGCTAAATACATCAAGTGTTACTTCATTGGAAGCGTATAATTGCGACTCCTCATTTGCAGGCTTAGACACTTTACTACTAACCAACAGTTTAGGATGTGATAGCCTTGTCATAACGGAAACTGTTTGGGAACCATTTAGTGTCAATACGTTATATGCTTATGACTGTGATACTTTAATAGCAGGATTAGATACGATAATCTTGGACAATCAATTCGGATGTGATAGTCTCATCATAACAGAAACTTCATGGTTGCCTCCAAGTCAATTTGTAATTAATAGCCAGCTTTGTCAAGGGGATACTTTATTTATAGAAAATCAATTTTATACGGAATCTGGATCCTATGAATTCGTATCAAATACAAATGCAGCATCTGGATGTGATAGTATAATAAGCATCTCATTGGAATATTATGATTATCAGTCTTATGATTTTATCAGCACTATTTGTGCTGGTGACTCTATAGTTATAAATGGGCAATCTTTTACTTTATCAGGAGAGTATGATGTTTTGATAGAAGCAGGAGCTGCCGATGGCTGTGATAGTTTAATCTCGCTAAATCTGAATATTCTACCAACCACAGAAATTGATTCTGTCCTTCATGCTTGTTCAGGAGAGACTATTTTATTTTTAGATCAATCATTTAGCGAACAAAACCCTGAAGGAAGTATAGGTATACCCTACCACAGTCACGATTGTGACTCTATTACCTTCCATATCAACTCTGAATATCACGAGATCAACTTATCTGTTGATATTATTGATGCAGTATGTGGTTCCGAATATGGCAGCATAATTCTTGACATTGATAATGATATATCCGAACTCTTACTAGATGAAATCCAGCTTGACCTTGATCTCGATACGATTAATATGCTCGATGCAAAAAGCTATACCCTAAGTGCAATAGATGTCTATGGGTGTTCCAACTCTTTAGATTTTGAAATATTGAGCTCAGAAGAACTAACAGTAAATTATCCAGAGCATTTTGTTCTTTATCTAAACGAAGTGATCCAAATTGATCTTTCGACAAATCAAGAACTAAGTTCAGTAGCATGGAACACTGAAGAATTCAATTGTGAATCTCTTGATTGCAGTAGCATTACTTTCACAGCACTATCCGAAGATCCACTTACTGCAGTCGTAACTAGTATAGATGGATGCATCCAAAACATCAGTATTGAAATTGAACTAAGAAAAGTATTGTCTTTTCCCATTGCCAATATATTCTCACCGAACGGTGATGGAGTCAATGATAATTGGGTTCTCGATTTTACAGAGTCTGATCTTATTCCAATTGATGTAGTTGTATTTGATAGATGGGCAAATAAAGTCTATGAGACTAATTTTGAATCTAGATATGACATACGAAGTTGGGATGGATTTCTTAATGCAAAGAAAGTTGTCAACGGCGTTTATGTATATTATTTTAGATACATCTATGACAATAAAGAACAATACAAGACGGGGTCGATTACCGTTTTTGATTGATATTAAATCTTATATCAACTCTTTTCTCTTTGACGTAATACTCACAAATACTTGTCCTACTTAATTATTTTATTTTAATCTTCTGTTACCTACTGCTCATTTGAGCTTCCCCCCGATTTGACAATTCTATTCTACAACATATCAAAGTTTGCTCATACTAATATCTGTCTCTTATACACATCTCCGAGCCCACGAGACAGGCAGAAATCTC
>CAJXUU010000432.1 GCA_913061325.1 uncultured Saprospirales bacterium
CTTCGTCGGCAGCGTCAGATGTGTATAAGAGACAGTTGCTGTATTAACCCAAATGTCAAAAGTGGATGGCAAAATTCATGAAAATGAGTTTGTCTATTTGTTAAAGTTAGGATTAAGTTTAAAATTGTATGAAGAGAAAGTTAGAGAAATAATTAACTCTGAGGAGAAGTTTCTGTTTATTCCAAAATCAGAGCAAGACAGAGTAACAATTCTATATTATCTTATTTTCTTAATTGAGGTAGATGGTGTAGTTGATAAAAATGAAGAGGATATGCTTCATCATTTTGGATTGAAATTAGGTTTCAATCCATTATTGATAGCCAATGTTATCGATATCGTTAAATCTCAAATCGGAGAAAAAATTGCAACCGATGCTTTTTTGAATGATATAAAGAAATACTTAAATTGATCTAATTATGGAGTGGAACGTATTGTTACTTATTGCTATCGTTGGTATTTCAATAATCGCAATGACATTGCTTATTATAATGGGCGTAAAGTCATATAAGAAGTCAATCAATGCATCTCATGACAAAGTCAGCGATCGTGATATTCTTTTGTTTATAGATGAACAACCCGATAAAATTATTGATAAAAAACTTGTGGCTAGAACTTTTGGAATAAGTAAAAATCAGTCGAGATCTAGACTAGCTTCTCTACATCAAAATGGTGTATTATCAATTCTTTATAGTAAATCAATGACTAAATATTCTTACACATTGTCACGACCAATAAATCAAAATACCGAATTAGACTTGTCACAAGAGCCATTTATGACATTAGAAGATTTATTGAAAATATTCAAGCATTATGATTATCAAGTGTCTATGCAGGAATTGATCCTTATAACTGGTTTGCCTATTACAGTAATCAAACGAGAAATGAAGTATTTTGAAAATGAAAAAATTATCAGGATTATGCTGAAAATGCAAAACCAGTTTACTTATGAGAGACTTTATATGCTAAACGAGCCTTACAGATCTAATCCTGATGCTTTTTTAAAACTTGAAAATACAAACTTCGAATTAAGGGAAATCTATGAAAAAGTAATAGGGGAGATTGTGTAGTAATATAGAATCTGTTAGTGTTTTTATTATTTAAATTTCAAACTTTCAAAATATTTAGTTCTTGTCTTTAAAAGCAATATATTTATTATTATCAGTCTTGATACTCGGACAATGTGCTTCACATTCACCTAGTGATGATAACTACACTTTTCAATGGGACATGTCGGTTGAGAATCACACAGGCAAAGTTAAAAATCTCTATGCTATAGACGGTAAGCATAGAGGAATGAGTGCTTTTGGATGGCACACGGATTTCTATGAATCCATTAATCAATTGGTAAAAAACAACATAGAAGGGGCAGCTATTATTCCATTTCTATATCAGCAAACAGAATTGACTAAGGTACTTCGTCCTAAAAGATTGGATATAGGGCAATGGTCTAGAAATGATTCTATTTATATGACTACGGTTAATGAGATGCATAGCAGAAATATGCACGTCTTCCTAAAACCTCATATATGGATGCGCGATGGATGGAGATCAAATATTCAAATGGACAATGAAAATGAATGGGATACATGGTTCGATTCTTATCGAAAACATATGATTCATTATGCTATGCTAGCCGAGCTACTTGATATTGACTTATATTGTATTGGAACAGAACTCAGATCTTCAATTAAAGCACAACCACACAAATGGGATGAATTCATAGCAGAAATTAAATCTGTATATTCAGGTAAACTGACCTATGCAATGAATTGGGATGATGATTTTGATGATATTAAGTTTTGGGACCAAATGGACTACATAGGTGTCCAAGCATATTTTCCATTAACTAAGAACAGAAACCCTCGTCTTAGTGAAATTAAAAAAGGTTGGGAAAAGCATGTTAGAAAACTAGAGAAAGCATCTATAAAACATGAGAAACCAATTTTGTTTACAGAGATAGGATACCGCAGTGATGAAATCGCAACCATAGAACCATGGGTCTGGAATTCAGCGGTCAACGATACCACCAATATCAGATCTAATCATATTCAAAATTTAGCCTACGAAGCACTTTTCCAAAAAGTATGGAATGAAGACTGGTTTGCGGGTACCTATTTCTGGCAGTGGCACATTAATTCTAGTGAAGAACGGTCACGCAGTAATATGGACTTTTCCCCACGATATAAGAGTGCAGAAAACACCTTGGCAAAGTGGTATGGCAGAGAGCAAATTTCAGATATGAAATAATTTTATTGAGACTCTATTTCTTTGTATTTTAAATATGAGAAAACTACAACGACAATTGTTATTAGAATAGTGATACCCATAACCGCATAAAATGCAATTTTGGCTGAAAATAAAAGTGCACAAACTATTATCAATAATCCTCCTGCGACCCATAAGTAGCCTGACATCTTATGCGTTTTTATCCATACTTCTTCGCTTTCTAATGTCCAAGGTGTACGTATTCCAACAAAATAATTTGGCTTTATAGTTTTGAAGAAATTTCCTAAAAGCATAAATAACCCACCGACCATAATGTAAATGAAGTTGCTACTAATAGTTGTAGAATTCACGGAAGTGTAAATTATATAAATTGCTAAAATAGACATAAATAACACTATAATAAATGTCAAACTATTGTATTTATTACCCATTTTATCCAACTGTTTTTTAGGATCCAATTTTGGAATAAGAATCATCATTCCGTAAATGAGTAGTGGAAGTAAGGTTATTATAATTAACTCAGATTTACTGCCATAGCGATCTACCTCTCCATTGATATCAAAATGCATAGGTACTTCTTTAGGGATTTTATTCCACAGATATATTAAATATGCTATCGGAAGTGCTATGAGAGATATAATTGACCATTGTTTTGATAGATTAGTTTTCATTGCCATTATTTTTAAGTGAATAAACCCACGTTAAGACGTCTTCTAAAACTGTGGTATTGATAGTATAGGTGATAAATTGACCTTTCTTCTCACTCGTCACTAAGTCTGCTTGCTTTAGCAGGTCTAGATGGTGTGAGATACTCGGTTTAGAAATAGAAAAGTGATTTGCAATATCTCCCGCGGTTAGACTCTTTTCTTTAAGAAGATCTAGAATCTGACGTCTTGTGTCATCGTTTAGTGCTTTGAATATTGTCTTCATGTCTTTAAATATTTAGTCAAATATCTAAATATTAATTATGTTCATTTGCATAATTCGGTAAATATCTAAATAGTATCGACGGAATGATTAATTCACAGTATTCTGAATATGTGAATAAACTAACAATTTTTAAGTACTGACAGAGCCATGATTCATGTCCCTCTTTGGAGAGGAAAAGCGTTCTAAAAGAACGCCGCATCGAAAATTTATAATTGCAAGGAGACTATCAAATTGAGGGAGAGGAAATCAACATTTAGTGTGGCTGGATCTAGGATTAGAATTGACCTGCCCGAGCCATGCTAAATATATCCCTCTTTGGAGAGGCCAACGGGAGAGGAAGTCAACATCTAGGTACATGTTTAGCGGCCTGGGTTTTCATATATCACTCGACAACTTCCTCCTCTTTAATTCTCCTTTCAATCTCCCGCGTGTTTTCATGAAAACACACTACAAGATCTT
>CAJXUU010000433.1 GCA_913061325.1 uncultured Saprospirales bacterium
TCTACACTATCCTCTTCGTCGGCAGCGTCAGATGTGTATAAGAGACAGATTATATCCCATTACAAAAGGCGTATCAAAACAATTATTGCCAGTATATGATAAACCTATGATTTACTACCCGTTATCTGTGTTAATGTTAGCGGATATTCAAGAAATTTTAATTATTTCAACTCCTGAAGATCTTCCTAATTTTGAAAAGTTATTGGGTGATGGTTCTGAAATAGGCTTACAAATCTCTTATGCAGTTCAACCAAGTCCAGACGGCTTGGCACAAGCTTTTATTATTGGAGAAGAGTTTATTGGAACTGATGCTGTTTGCTTGGTGCTTGGGGATAATATCTTTTACGGATATGGTTTTTCAGGAATTCTACAAAATGCTAGAAATAATGTATCCGAAGGTAAATCAACTGTTTTTGGTTATTATGTGAATGATCCTGAACGCTATGGAGTAGCAGAATTTGATGAGCTAGGAAATGTAAGTTCCATAGAAGAAAAACCCATAAACCCTAAATCTAATTTTGCAGTGGTTGGATTGTATTTTTACACGAATGACGTAGTGCAGATTGCTAAAAATATAGTTCCTTCTGAGAGAGGTGAATTAGAAATTACCTCAGTAAATCAAGAATACTTACAACAACAAAACCTAAAGGTAGAATTGTTAGGAAGAGGGTTTGCCTGGCTAGATACTGGTACACACGATTCTTTAATGGAAGCAGGTCAGTTTATAGAAACTATAGAAAAACGTCAAGGTTTAAAAGTAGCTTGCCTAGAAGAAATTGCTTATCGAATGAATTATATTGATGCAGATCAAGTAAAAAAGTTAGCGAAACCATTACTTAAGAGTGCTTACGGGCAATATCTTTTAAATCTAGTAAAATAGGATGAAGTTTACAAAAACAAAGATAGAGGGTCTTATAATTATTGAGCCAAGAGTATTTGGAGATAAAAGAGGCTATTTTTTAGAAAGCTACAATGAAAAAGAATTTGAAAAAGCCATTGGGAAGGTATCTTTTGTACAAGACAACGAATCAAAATCTTCTAAAGGAGTCTTAAGAGGCTTGCATTTTCAAAAACCTCCTTTTGCACAAGCTAAATTGGTTCGCTGCATTGAAGGAAAGGTGTTGGATGTAGTAGTAGATATTAGAAAGAATTCAAAAACGTATGGACAACATGTTGCAGTAGAACTTTCAGGTGAAAACAAAAAACAAGTATTTATTCCTAAGGGCTTTGCTCATGGTTTTGTTGTTTTGAGTGACAGCGCTACTTTTGCCTATAAAGTAGATAACACCTATGCACCAGCTTCTGACGCAGGTATTCATTGGAATGATACAAGTTTAAATATTCAATGGACTATAAATGAAAGTAAAATTTTGGTTTCAGAGAAAGATTCAAAACTTCCATTTTTTTCTGAATTTGAAACACCTTTTACAGGATAAAGTATGAGGGTATTAATTACAGGATCAAATGGGCAACTTGGGTCAGAAATAAGAGAGCTTTCACGATCGTATAATATGGTAAATTTTATCTTTAAAGATTTACCCGATTTAGATATTTGTAATTTTGATGAATTACAAAATTTCATAATTAAAAATAACATTACTGCCGTAATTAATTGTGCAGCTTATACTGCGGTAGATAAGGCAGAAGAAGATGAGCAGATTGCAAAAAAAGTAAATTCAGAAGGAGTCTCTAACATTGTAAAAGCATTACAAAAAGTAAACGGAAAGTTAATTCACATTTCTACAGATTATGTGTTTGATGGAGATCAAGCCATCCCTTACAAAGAGTCAGATCCAGTCAATCCGACAGGAGTATATGGAGAAACCAAAAGAGCAGGGGAGTTAGCTGTTATTAATGGTAACATTGATGCACTTGTGATTAGAACCTCCTGGTTATATTCTTCTTATGGGAATAATTTTGTAAAAACCATGTTGCGTTTGGGAAGAGAGAAAGAAACCTTAGATGTTATTTCTGATCAGTCAGGAACCCCAACCTATGCAAAAGATTTGGCTAAAACCTGTTTAAAGATTCTATGTGGAGACAGCTCAGAAAATATTAGTAAAAATGGAAAGTTGTATCATTACTCTAATGAGGGAGTTACTTCTTGGTATGACTTTGCTAAAGAGATTATGAAACTAGGAGAAGTGCACTGTAAGGTACACCCAATAGAAACTAAAGACTATCCTACCTTAGCAAAAAGACCTCAATATTCGGTATTGGATAAGTCTAAAATAAAAACAGATTTTAAACTAGAAATTCCGTATTGGAAAGATTCTTTAAAAGATTGTATGATAAAAATAAAAACGAACTCATGAGAAATATCTTAGTTACTGGAGGCGCTGGTTTTATAGGGTCTCACTTAGTGAGATTATTGGTCAATACATATCCTGACTATCATATAGTAAATATGGATGTATTAACCTATGCAGGAAATTTAGAAAACTTAAAAGACATAGAAGCTAAAGACAATTATACCTTTGTTAAGTGTGATATTTGTGATGTAAAGAAAGTAATAGAGGTTTTTCAAGAGTATACTATAGACTCAGTAATTCACTTAGCGGCAGAATCTCATGTAGATCGTTCTATTGAAGACCCATTTTCATTTGCTCAAACCAATGTGATGGGAACACTTAGTTTATTACAGGCGGCAAAAGAATATTGGAATGGGAATTTTTCAAATAAATTATTTTATCATGTATCTACGGATGAAGTCTATGGTTCTTTAGGGGAAGATGGCTTTTTTACAGAAGAAACAGCCTATGATCCTCATTCGCCCTATTCTGCTTCTAAAGCGTCTTCAGATCATTTTGTAAGGGCTTTTGCTGACACTTATGGTCTGCCCACAGTAATATCTAATTGCTCCAATAATTACGGTTCCTACCAGTTTCCAGAGAAACTCATTCCGTTATTTATTAATAATATTGTTCACAATAAACCACTTCCTGTGTATGGTAAAGGTGAGAACGTAAGAGATTGGTTGTTTGTAAACGATCACGCAAGAGCTATTGATGTGATATTTCATAAAGGAAAATTAGGAGACACCTATAATATTGGTGGCTTTAATGAATGGAAAAACATAGATTTGATCAAAGTAATGATTAAAACAGTAGATCGATTGCTTGGTAGAGAAGAAGGAGCCTCTGATAAGCTCATTACTTCTGTTACAGACAGAGCTGGTCATGATCTTCGATACGCAATAGATTCTACAAAACTAAAAAACGAATTGGGTTGGGAACCTTCTTTACAATTTGAAGAAGGAATTGAAAAAACGGTAGCTTGGTATCTTAAAAATAATGAATGGATGGAGAAAGTAACTTCAGGAAAGTATCAAGAATATTATCAAAAAATGTACAATAAATAATATGTATCAAGAAATAAAAAAAGAGATAGAATCTTTTGGATTCTTAGTAGTTTCTCATGATTTTGAGAGACCTTGGGGTGGGTTTTTAGTGATTGATGAAACACAAGCACAAGATTTTTCTAATAAATTCTTTGAAGGCTTAGATGTAAACACTTTAAAAATTGGAGGGAAATTGAGCCCAAAAATACTCATCGTAAAACCCAATGCTCGCTTGTCTTGGCAGTACCATAACAGACGTGCAGAAATTT
>CAJXUU010000434.1 GCA_913061325.1 uncultured Saprospirales bacterium
ATAAAAGGGTTTGAAGAAATCTAATAATTAAGATATCGACGCACAAAGCTGATTTGTTCAACAATTCGGCATCTAAAGAGTTAAAACAATTAATCAGAAAACTAAAAGGATAAATATATGAAAAGAATAATAGCATTTGGAGGAAGCAACAGTAAGAAATCTATCAATAAGGCATTGGCAACTTATGCTGCTAATAAAGTTGAGAATACAGAAACGATCATCGTAGACTTAAATGATTTCGATTTGCCATTGTACGGAATAGATTTAGAAACAGAAAGTGGGATCCCTGCGGATGTTAATCGATTGATCGAGCTACTAGAATCGGCTGATGGATTAGTTGTTTCATTAGCAGAACATAATGGTTCATATGCTGCAGCTTTTAAAAATGCTTATGACTGGATGTCCAGAGTAGATCAGAAAGTATGGAAAAACAAGCCAATGCTTTTAATGACAACTTCTCCAGGAGCAAGAGGTGGAGCAACGGTACTTCAAACTGCAAAAGCTGGTTTTCCATATTTAGGAGGTAATATTATCGCCGATTTTTCACTACCATCATTTTATGATAATTTTTCAGAGGATGGGATTAAGAATGAAGACCTAAATACGGATTTGAATCAAAAAATTAAATTATTGGAAAAAGCAATTTAATATCTTTTGAATACTTGGTTAACCAGAAATGGGACTTGAGGGAAAAGGCTTATCTGATTGTTATTACACAGCTGTCATTAAGGTGCATTCAAGATGTCGTTTTTTTTTGCAGAATCGCTAAACCGCTAAATCGCTTTATTAGAGATTTCTTGTTTTCAACAATGTAAAGCGATTCAGCTATTTGGCTATTTGGCAAATATTAATTTGGAATACCAATAAATTATTATTAAAAAACGACATGGAAATGCACCTTGTCATTAAAAGCACTAATCCATATTTGTAACTTTTGCTATCTTGAGATTTATGAGTAAAATAGAAATCCGAATAGTCGATGTGGTCCAATATCTTCAGCCGTTAAGAGAAGGAGGGTCACTCCCCGCTATTGTCAAAGCAGATGATGATTTCCTTTATGTCATTAAATTTCGGGGTGCAGGTCAAGGGACAAAAGCATTAATCGCAGAACTTATAGGTGGACTTTTAGCAAAGGAAATTGGTTTGAAAGTTCCTGAAATAGTCTTTATGAATCTTGACGATTCCTTCGGCAAAACTGAGCCAGATGAAGAGATTCAAGATATATTAAAGTTTAGTGTGGGAGTAAATTTAGGTTTGCATTTTTTATCTGGATCAATTACTTACGACCCCTTAGTTTCAATAGCTGATTCATTAACTGCATCCAAAGTTGTTTTACTTGATAGTATAATCTCAAATATTGATCGGACGGCAAAAAACACAAATCTTCTAAATTGGAAGGATGAATTGTGGCTTATTGATCATGGTGCAAGTTTGTATTTTCATCACAATTGGAAAAAATGGGAAACACATCTTGAGCGAACATTCCCAAATATTAAAGATCACGTTTTACTTGAAAGAGCCAACCATCTTTTAGAAGCGTCAAAAGAAATCCAACTTTTAATTGATAGAGATAAAATCACTAAAATAGTCTCACTAATACCTGAAGATTGGTTGATAGACAAATCTAGTCCTTTAACGACTTCAGAAATGAGAACTGCTTACATTGAATTCATATTAAGCAGATTGAACAAAATTGATTTACTCGTTAAAGAAGCTTCAGATGCAAGATAAAGTGACATATGAGTATGCAGTGATCAGATTAGTTCCGAAAGTTGAGCGTGAAGAATTCATAAATATTGGTGTAATTCTATTTTCAAAAAGGAAAAAATATCTTGGAATTAAGTACAAAATAGATAAAGATAAAATAAGTGCTTTCTCTGATGAAGTTGACACAAACATGATCCAAAAGTACTTAGAAGCATGGGAATTAATATGTGATGGAGAACCAAATGGAGGGCTTATTGGTACACTTGAATTATCCTTAAGATTTCGATGGTTAGTTGCGGCTAGAAGTACTATTATTCAAAGTTCTAAAACACATCCAGGTATATGTTATGATCCTGAGAAAATTCTTGAAGATATCTTCAGACGGTATGTAGTATAGTTTATAAAAATATGGCAGTATAACTTCAATTTTGGTTAGTTATCAACTTATTAAAATCTCTTCCACTAGGATCTTGAAATACTCTCAAATCAAACTCTGGAACAACAGCTAATATATGATCGAAGATATTTGCCTGAATGTTTTCATATTCCCCCCATTCTTGTACTTTACTAAATACATAAATTTCGATGGGTAAACCTTGTACTGTTGGTTCAAGTTGTCTCACCAAGAACGTCATTTCTTGGCTGATCATAGGTAGATTTCTTAAATAGGCTTCAACATAGGCGCGAAATGTTCCAATGTTAGTCAATCTTCTGCCGTTTACAGGATTGGATTCATCAATATGGAGCTCTTGATTATATGCTTTTGTCTCTATTTTCTTTTTTTTAATATAGTCTGAGATATATTGGATTTTGGTAAATCGATCCAACATTTCTTCCGTACAAAATTGAATGGTATTCATATCAATATTTATGGAGCGTTTGATCCTCCTACCTCCTGACTCAGACATGCCCCTCCAGTTTTTAAATGATTCGGTAATCAAAGCATAAGTGGGGATGGTTGTAATTGTTTTATCCCAGTTTTGCACCTTAACAGTGGTTAACGCTATCTCAACAATATTGCCATCTGCACCATATTTTGGCATCGAAATCCAGTCACCATTAGAGACCATTTTGTTAGCGGATAATTGTATACCCGCTACGAATCCCAAAATAGAATCCTTAAAAATAAACATCAACACCGCAGTAAGAGCGCTTAAACCGCTGAATAAATAAATAGGCGATTTATCCACTAAAATGGAAATGATAAATATGGCACTCGTGAAATAGATGATTATTTTAAAAACCTGAATAAATCCCTTTATTGGAATTCTATTTGAAACATCATATGAATTATAAATAAACAAGGAAGCATTTAAAAATGCATCGATAGCTAGCAGACAAATAATGATCATAAAAATCAATATAGTCCCGTTAATCAAAGAAATGATCCAATCATATCCTTCAAAAGGTACTGCACTAAAAATAAAAAGGACAATGGCAGGAGCTAAATGTGCAAGGCGATTGAATACTTTGTTTCTTAGGATTTCATCATCCCATTGTGTTGCGGTCCGACCAATAATAGCGGTTAGCCCTTTCAGGATAAAATGTTTTGCAATCCAATATGCTATCAGACTTAAAAAAATAATAAATACAAAAACTAAACCTCTTGCAAGAATGTCTGCGGCAGGCAATTCCATGCCTTGGTTTATTATCCAACCTCTAACTATATCAAGCATATCTTCATTCACTTTTAAATCCACTAATTGTCTAATTTCAAATCGAGCTCATCAAAGAAAAATTGATTAATATGCGATGGAAATAAGAACAGAGATCAAAGATAGTTAAACCTATGATTAGTGAATCAATAAAGTATAAACTAAGGTTTGTTTAAAGTTCTCATCGTTGATCATAGATTATTATCTTTAGTTTCCATATGATAAGAAGGTGAAAACATTTCAAGCT
>CAJXUU010000435.1 GCA_913061325.1 uncultured Saprospirales bacterium
TCGTTGAAGAACCACTCCTTTAGCTGCGGCTAAAGTCCTGAACCTTCGCCTCATCAATACAAAAAAAAATCGTGCCTCTATGAGGTAGTTTACTTAATACTTAGTGCACTAGGTGCAAGAGACAGCAAACCTCAGTATGTTATTGAATTGAATATCAATTCCAAAGATGGTGGCAAATCTTTCCAAGGTATAATGCAATACGAAGGTGAAGGACCTATAGGTTTTAGAGCTAAAAACACTACAGGTAACACTTATATAGTTGAGAATCAATGGGGCGACGACAATGCACCTTGGCATCCAGGTGGACAATGGCTCATCGGGGGAAGAGACCAAAAGTGTGTTGCTGTTGATATTAAAGGCAATGGAAAAAACCTTGATGGAACGATGACCTACGAAAATAAGGACCAATTGGCTTTAAAGGAACTATGGCCGAAGGAAATGCTCACGCAACTGAAAATTCTTGGGGTGGCTCCGGAGGTCATAACGGCGGCGTTTGGGTAATCGGATGCAGAGATAGCCAACACGTTATTTCTGTAAAAGCTGATTCTAAGAATAACGGAGCAAATTTAGATGGTGAAATGACTTATTCTGAAGAAGTTCACATTGGACTAAAAGCTACTTTACGTGGTCAAAATTCAGGAAACAACTATAACACTGAAAATTCTTGGAGTGGCTCAGGAGGTCATAACGGCGGCAAATGGGTTGTTGGAACAAGAGGTGACAAGCAAGGTGTTATTCAGTTAGATATATCTTCCAAAGATGATGGTAAGACATTCAGTGGAAAAATGACTTATAACTCAGAAGGGCCAATTGGAGTAATTGGAAAAATGATTTAATCTTAAATCAACCCCATTAAATATTTTAGAAGCTGTCATATTAATTATGGCAGCTTTTATTTATACATATATGGGAAATGCAATTATTCAAACTATAAAACATTATACCCACATTACAGATTCAGATTCATTATATAATTACCTCTAATTATTTTCAAAATCATACTTTGCACTTTATTCTATTACTATAGATTTTAAATGAATAAAGAACTATTGAGTATTGGTGAAAAATGGTTTCAGTCAAACAACTGGACCCCATTTCTATTTCAGTTAGAAACATGGCAAGCTTACCTTGAACAGAAAAGTGGCCTAGTCAACGCTCCAACTGGTAGTGGTAAAACATATTCATTATTTATAGGAGCCGCCCTAGAGTTTATTCAAAATAATCCTAAAAACATATCTAAAGAAAATAATGGTTTACAAATCATATGGATAACACCTATCCGAGCATTAGCAAAAGAGATAAAAGGATCGTGCGAAAGAGCTGCTGAAGGACTAGGTCTCAATTGGAGGATAGAAATCAGGTCTGGAGACACAACCACAACTCAAAGAAAAAAACAATGGGATAGGCCTCCAGAAATGCTGATTACCACACCTGAAAGCTTACATGTGATGATGGCTACCGAAGGCTATAAAAAAGTATTCGGGAACCTAAAATCAATCGTAATAGATGAATGGCATGAACTGATTGGAAGCAAGCGAGGTGTTCAGACTCAATTAGTCATTTCTTGTTTTCAAGGATTAAATCCAGCTCTTAAAATATGGGGTATTTCCGCCACTATTGGAAACATGGAGGAAGCTATCGATGTGCTACTCCATTCTAAAAAAGAGGAAAATATTTGTGTAATAAAAGCGGAGATTGAAAAAGAGATTGACGTACGCTGTCTGATTCCGGATGAGATTGAGCGATTCCCTTGGGCTGGCCATCTCGGACTTACCATGATGGAAAAAGTAGTACCCATAGTCCGAGGTAGCAAAAGTACACTCATATTCACCAACACAAGAGCTCAGTGTGAAATATGGTATCAAAAAATACTAGAAGCTGAACCTGATCTAGCTGGCATAATAGCAATGCATCACGGATCAATAAGCAGAGAAATAAGAGAATGGGTTGAAGAAGCCCTTTATGATGGTAGACTAAAGGCCGTCGTTTGTACTTCGAGCCTCGATCTTGGAGTTGACTTTCGACCCGTCGATACTATTGTACAAATCGGAAGCCCTAAAGGTGTATCAAGATTTATCCAACGTGCAGGAAGAAGTGGTCACAGACCGGGTGCAAAATCTGTTATTTATTTTGTACCGACTAATGCGCTAGAACTCATAGAAGCTGCTGCACTTAGGTCAGCGATAAAAGAGAAAAAACTAGAAAATAAGACCCCATTTATAAGATCATTTGATGTGTTGATTCAATATTTGATGACACTAGCAGTTTCTGAGGGCTTCGATTCTAAAGTTATATATTCTCAAATAAAAAGTACATTTTGTTATAGTAGCCTAGAAGATGAGGAATGGTTACAAATTTTAAACTTTCTAGTATATGGAAGTCAATCTTTAAGCGCATATGATGAGTATCAAAAAGTAGACATCATAGAAGGCATCTATAAAGTGACCAATCGAACCATTGCCCAGAGACATAAAATGTCTATCGGAACTATCATTAGTGATGCTATGATTCAGGTTAAATTCTTGAGTGGAAAACGGGTTGGCTCTGTAGAAGAATGGTTTATTGCTCAATTAAAACCAGGGGATGTATTTTGGTTTGCTGGCAGATGTCTAGAATTGATAAGAATAAAAGATATGACTGCCCAAGTGAAAGTCAGCAAAAAAAAATCAAGCAGAATCCCAAGTTATATGGGTGGCCGATTATCATTTAGTTCTATGATGGCAGAAGCTCTTCGAAATCAGCTTTATGATTATGTAGATGGTAAGCCTGTTGAAGATGAAATGATGGTACTCAAGCCACTCTTTGACATGCAAGAAAACAGATCTATCATGCCAAAACGCGATGAATTGTTGGTAGAATATTTTGAAGATCAAGAAGGGTTTCACCTATTGGTTTTTCCTTTTGAAGGAAGATATATTCATGAAGGGATAGCCGCGCTTGTTGCTCATCGCCTCTCTCTTTATTCTCCGATTAGTTTTTCCCTCGCATACAATGATTATGGATTCGAATTGCTATCTGAAAAAGAAATTGATGTAGACAGTCTGATAAACAAAGCTTTATTTTCATCCCAAAACCTGTCCTCTGATATTAATTCTACAATTAATGGTGTAGAACTTGCAAGACGCCAATTCAGAGATATCGCTCGGATTAGTGGGTTAATCTTCCAAGGATTCCCAGGTAAGAGGAAAAAAGATCGACATTTGCAATCTTCTTCCCAATTGATCTTCAATGTGTTCAAAGATTATGAGCCCGAGAGCTTACTTTATCAACAAACGTTTGATGAGGTCATGACTTTCCAACTAGAAGAAGCTAGATTGAGAAGTGTTCTGGAAAAAATTAGAAACCAACATATTATCATTAGTAGACCAGAGAAAGCTACCCCATTTGCATTTCCAATAATGGTCGATCGATTACGAGAAAAATTAACCTCAGAAAAATTAATAGATCGGATCGCTAATATGAAATTGGAGTTGGAGAAAGGGTAGATTATTCTTGATTGATTTGTGGATTTGCTGATTTGTGAATTTGTGGATTTGTGGATTTGTGGATTTGTGGATTTGTGGATTTGTGGATTTGTG
>CAJXUU010000436.1 GCA_913061325.1 uncultured Saprospirales bacterium
GAGATTTCTGCCTGTCTCGTGGGCTCGGAGATGTGTATAAGAGACAGATTGAAAATAACTAATGAGTACGAATAACACATCCAATCGAATGAGAGTGATACATAGATATCTGGGTTTTTTTCTTGGAGGTATCATGGCAGTATATGGGATCAGTGGGATTACATTGATTTATAGAGATTCTGATGTTTTAAAGAAAACCTATACCTACAATAAGGTGATCGATAAAAATATAAAAGTGAATGCACTGGGTAAAGTACTTGATATCCGAAGATTGAAAGTGATAAAAGAAGAAAATGATATCATCACATTTATGGAAGGATATTATAATGCATCCACAGGTGAGGCTAAATATGAGGTTATTAAATCTCCCTATGTGATTCGAGAATTGCAGCATTTGCACAAAGCAAAGAATACAGATCCATTGTATTATTTAAACATTTTCTTTGGCTTGTCACTCTTGTTTTTTGTCGTGTCTTCCTTCTTCATGTTTATGCCATCTTCTTCGATATTTAAGAAGGGCATGTACTTTACAGCTGGAGGTATCCTTCTAACTTTGATAATGTTGTTTTTTGGGTAGTCTCTAAAATCTAAAAACCAGGCTGATCTCTAAGATCAGCCTGGTTTAATACTAATATAAGCAACGGTTTAACTCTAAATCAAAGGATCATGAGGCAATGTGATCTCCACAGTCCCCAAAATATAAAAGCACATAGAATCTGCATCCCAGCCTCCCATCCATAGTTCTATCGCCCAAGCAGGTCCAGGTTCTATAGTCTTTCCATTTACCTTTGCGACATGACTATTGAGGGCATATGGCAAGAGTACTTTTGCTCCCATTTGTGCTGTACGTCTATTTCTTGGGTCATGTATTTTTAACTCAGTTATTCTTTTCTTTAATGCTGCGATATTTATTGGATTGAGGGGCTTTTGTTTAAGCGCTTCAGCCAATTCTTCCTCTACTTGTTGCAACCGTTGGTTGCGAAAGGCCACTGGGTCAAGTATTCCAGATTCATAAAGCATGTTTGGTGAGCCATAAATATTGATTCTATCTTTTGCTTTTCGTGAGTTCTCAGCTTTATTTAGAGGAGGAGTATCGGTTGCATCTACATTGATAGTATAATTCGATAATATATCAATAGGAATCTTCTCTATATCTTGTTCTGGTTTATCTGGGTCTATAAAAAAACTTCGACTTATACTGATCTTTTTACCTTTTGAACTCTTCGATCGTACTTCGAGATGAAATGGGTCGACAATACCGTAACCATTATAAACAAGAATACTATTGTGTGACGCAAACGTTGGGCTGCCCAAAAGGTCAATATCAGCTCCGAATAGCGGATGCCCTTCTTCTATAGATTTTCTATCTTCAAATTTAACATGACCACCTTTATGTTTTGTTTTATAATAGTAGCCACCAGTAACGTTGACACCTACTGTTGGGCCAAAAGAACGATTGACAACACCTTTACGATCTTGGAAGTTGATAATACGATCCATGTCAGGTTCTCCAGCAAGGGCAAATGTATATCCACTTACTCCACGTGGTTCGTAATCTGGATCTGGATCAGTAGCTAGACGACATTGCGCCCAACCTTTAAAAGATAGGGTATAATTATATTGTGAGGCCATAATTCAGTTATTTGAGGTCAAATCCAATTTTAAAATTATCTGCAATCCTAGCAAGATTACCTTGTAAGGATGTTACGTGTTGATCTACTTTCTCTATTAGAGCGGGTTGTAAGTATGGATCCAAATTCTTATGGATCTTCAATGTTTTGCTGGCATCAGATATTTGTTTTAATCTTTCATAGAGAAACTCCCAATTCTGCGGGGTGTTAGATAGCTGAGCAATATTTAAATAGTACTCAAATGCAGGTCCAGCACGTGGAGTGTCAAAACCGTCATCACCATCGTTAGCTGGTAATAGCGTGAGTATTTCTGAAAGTGGTCGAATCACCATTGTCATTAATGGAAAGAATGCCGTATGGATCAGAAGGGTTCTATTGGGATTTGATATGCCATTAAAAGAGAAAATTAATACAAGCATTTGCACCATTACTTCATAACTAGCATTGAACACTTCTAATGTACGATAGGTATAGGGGTGCGTAATTTTATAGATTGGATGTCCAGCATTATCTGCATGATGTCTCAAAGCAGGATTCTCTACCACATTTCGTGCAGGATCATATTTGATACCTTGCATTTCCTGGTATATTTCCCAGAATCTGAGATAGTGACTGTCTTTTTCTGTGAATCCACTCAACAAAATACCTTCGATGTCATAGATCACTATGTCGACTATTTTCTTTCGAATGACATTTAATTTTTTTGGATTGGATAAGGAATGTTCCGCTTTGGTAATAAGCTTTTTAAGTTGGGCACTATACTTATCCAACAGTTCATGCATTTCCTTTTTTATCGCACGTGGAGCCACAAGATTCAGGTGTTTGAGTAACTTATTCCCAAGAGCTATCAATTCAACACCAGATCCTTTTTTCTTAAATTTCAATGATTGCATCGTCTCTACATCTTGAACAACTTTTTGATACAACTTGGATAAGCGTTTCTTGGTTGGTGCTTTTGGATCGTGGTCCAGAATCACTCCTTCTCCTTGCTCTACAATTACATCTATGGCTTTTTTAGCTGTGTGAAGGTCAACAACCTTTTCAAGATCAATTCCATATTCACGATTGGCATAACCCACCACGATATCATTATCTTCTAGTTGTGCGGCTTCATTTCCAATAAATAACCCTTCCTTTCCTAGTTTGTCATCAAGATATATAAAGCCCTTCAAGATAGAGTTATAGAGATCCTGTACAGTGTGACTATCAACGATTTGAATTGGATCAGGCACTAAGCCAGAACCCATCACTGTGCCTTCCGCATCAGTGGTCGGAGCAGGTTTTTCGTATTCCATAAATCGCTTTATGGTCTGTTTGTTGAATGCTTCTAAAGTAAACGCACCTACCGTTTTATAATATGAAGGTGGTTGTGGTAAATTCGGTCGATTGAAATGTTGTGCCCCTCCTATGGCATTCAGCAAATTACAGACATAGCCCAGATGTTCCATTTCTTGCATTGCCACGGCTAGTATGGTACCTTGCCAATTTCTTATTTGATCTCTCTGTACTTCGTTAATACCTTCTTCCGGAAAGCGTTTCATTGTGAAAGCAGCAAAAAGGTAAATGCAAGTGAGGCCATGTTCTAGTTCCGCAGCCCAGCTGAGCGCAAAGATGAGTTCTTCACGGGTAGTGATCTGCCCTTTTTTCTTAGGTTCTATCTTATTCAAGGTTGGTAGGTTGAGGTTGGTGATCTTATGAAACCTAAGATATGATATTAAATTGGATTTTTCCGAATTATTCTAGCATTAAAGAATTTATTGAACAGGGTGGAATTCCCATTTTTCTTTAGCCAAGCTATTTTTTTCTAAATGAATTTATAGCCATGGATATATAATTCATTTTCAAGTTTTATATTACACGGTAATGTTGAAGACATTGTATTTAAAGCTGTCTCTTATACACATCTCCGAGCCCACGAGACAGGCAGAAATCT
>CAJXUU010000437.1 GCA_913061325.1 uncultured Saprospirales bacterium
ACGAGATTTCTGCCTGTCTCGTGGGCTCGGAGATGTGTATAAGAGACAGTTGCAACAGTTTACATCTAATCCTTTTGAAGATTTGAATCACTTCTTCCTATATTTTTAACCAAAATGGCACAACATAGAACGAGAAATATTGCAATTCTAGCATGAAACGATTATGATTTTTACAGGATACTTGCCTTAAAAACCGCTTATATAACTAGATTTGCGCAAATTTATTTTAAATATTGCACTATATCATATTTGTAGTAGGAAATAGTATATTTAAATTATTAAGCCATTAGGCAACATTCAATGTCCAGCACCTTGAATTAAAGACTTTATCCTCATGTCCGCAGACATAAATGACAAGAAAAAATTTAAAGAAAAGCTCAAAGATACATATCGTATTTTGGTTATTGATGTAGAAGATCTGAAGGAGGTCGGAAGTTATCAATTGTCTATGGCACAGATATATACCTATATCCTAAGTGGGTTGCTTTTGTTTTCTGTTCTTTTAGTTTCATTGTTAGCTTTTACGCCTTTGAAAAGACTCATGCCAGGATATGGTGATATTGAAGAAAATACCAAGTTTGTTGAATTGCGCAAAAAAATCACAAATCTCGAAGAGGAACTAGAAACTCAAATAATATATACGCAAGGACTACAAAACATGCTCTCAGGAAACGGAGATGTAAGTATTTCTATGTCTCAATCTACAATCGTTCCTTCCACATCAGGAGTAATATCAGACGCTGATCTTAAAGAATCAAAAATTACTCGATCTTTAGATAATCAATATTTTGTGCCACCAGTTTTAGGTGTAATTAGTGCTGCATATGATCGTGCGAATAATCACCTAGGAACAGATATAATAGCTCCAAAAGATACACCTATTAAAGCTATTTCTGCAGGAGTTGTTATCGGAAGTGATTTTACTTTGGATACAGGTAATACGATTTCGGTACAGCACCATAATAATGTTATATCTATCTATAAACACAATAGTGCACTTCTCAAAAAATCAGGTGATAAAGTAAGTGCTGGAGAAGCTATTGCTATAATTGGTAATACAGGGGAATTGACTGATGGGCCTCACTTACACTTCGAATTATGGTACGATGGGAATCCAGTCAACCCAGAAAATTTTATCAACTTTAAATAGAAGTTTGATTTTCGATTATCTTTGGGGTTCAAAATTACATTTATTACAGATTACAAAAAGAAAAGATTACAATGATGAGTCATAACTTAGAACCTGTCCTAGACAAGAATGGTGAGACGATAAGCCCCAAATTAGAAGAAGGAGTAAAAAACTATCTAATTGACATCGACGGCACTATCACAGACGATGTGCCCAACGAAGAACCTGAAAGAATGGTTACTTGTCTTCCTTATCCTGATGCTCTAATCACACTCAATAAATGGTATGATGAAGGTCATATTATTTATTTTTTCACTTCAAGAACAGAAGAGCATAGAGGAATAACTGAGACCTGGTTAAATAAAAATGGCTTCAAGTATCACGGTATGGTCATGGGTAAACCAAGAGGAGGAAATTACCATTGGATAGATAATCACATGGTGAAAGCTACAAGATTCAAAGGGAAATTTACAGACCTTACAATCAAAAAGAAAAATATCGAGGTGTTTGAAAGTTAAAATTGAATAAGTGTCTGGTATTTTCAAAATGCCAGACACTTTTTTTTGTTGTTGATAGTTAAATCTTGGATACTATTATCCAAGCCTTGATTATATGATCATATTGATTTTTATTCCTCCCCAAACAATCTCTCCATCTCTTGATGCAACTTTGGGAGTTTATTCTCAAAAACAGCTGGATAGGTAAAATAACAAGTAGCTAGAACAATAAAAAGATCCACGGATTCAAACCCAAGAGTAGAAAGAATAATATCTTTACTCAGGCCACTGATAGCTTCAACATCACTCCAGTCAGCATCTAGTTTCCATGGATAATCCAATGTTGTATAGGTTAATGCGAAAGCTTCTACATATGCATGCATGCCAATGTTATAATATGTGTCAGGATTTGTAATGCCCGGTATGAGATGCTCAAGAGAGTATATAATTAGACCATCCTCCCCATCTGTCTCTACACCGTGTAAAAATTTATGTTTAGGGGATGGAAATGGATGCTTGTAAACGAATATTCTATCAAACTCACCTATCAAAAAATCCTTTTTGTGGAAGTTCATTTGAATTGCATTCGATGTTATTATAGCTTTGATGTCTTCAGGAAGTTCTTTTTGCTCGGATCCCACAGACATGAAACTTCGGCCTTCTAGGTAAAGGCTCATTCGGTATTCATATTTTTCTTTATCTGAAGGTTTTAGATTTTGATAAAATGTTGAATAATCTTTGAGCCAGGTTACTATCTTATTATTAAGAGGTATGGGATATTTAGTATGAAACCAATAATCTATATAACCATGTGAAATAAAAAGTACGACTAATAAAAATATAGGAATCAAAATCCATGATCCAATCGTGATGCCGTTTGAATATTGATAAAAACCGATTGCAATAGTGGCTACGGTTATAGGTGTGCCAAGGACTTTAGAAAGTGAATATATACGCATATGGGATTGAATATTTAGACTTTTGAAACGTATCGTAAAGCTATAAAATTGTTATTCAATCCCATGTGCATATTTCATCAATATGCTAACTCAACGATCTTCTCTACGTCTGCGGGTGTGATTGCTTTATGTTCGCCAAGTTTAACCAATCCTCTTTCTTCTAATTTAGAGGCTACTGTTTTAGCGGCGCCTTCATAAGATTTTGTGTAATCAGATAGCTTGGTGTCAATTCCTATTGATTGAAAAAATTCTGTTGTTTTTTGTATTCCTGCTTTGGCTTTAGCTTCTACTGTCCCTTCAGTTACATTCCATACGCGTTCTGCATATTGAGCAAGTTTTTCTTTTTTGGTGTCGAAGTTATACAAGTAGTGACTTTCAGCTAATATGGCTAATGTTCTTGCATGATCAATTCCGTATAGGGCAGTAAGTTCGTGCCCCATCATATGTATAGCCCAGTCTGTTGGTACACCTTTTTGGATCAGCCCATTGAGTGCCATTGTGCATGCCCACATGAAGTTAGATGCAGCTTTGTAATCAGATGGATCAGCCATAATACTCGGTGCAGTCTCTATAATTGTCTGCATGATTCCTTCGGCTATTCTATCTTGGATTTTAGCATCGACAGGATAGGTCATATATTGTTCAAGAACATGTGTGAATGAATCAGCTAGCCCATTGGCAATTTGTCTTGTTGGAATAGAAGACACTACTTTGGGATCTAAAACTGAGAATACAGGAAATAGTCCCGCTCCGCCCATAGTTAATTTTTGTTTTGTTTCTGCTCTTGTTATTACTGCTCCAGAATTCATTTCTGATCCAGTAGCTGGAAGTGTCAAAACGGTACCAAATGGTAGTCCTTTCATAGTAGGAATACGCTTAGTTAATATATCCCAAGGGGTGTCACCCTCATATCTGTCTCTTATACACATCTCCGAGCCCACGAGACAGGCAGAAATCTCGT
>CAJXUU010000438.1 GCA_913061325.1 uncultured Saprospirales bacterium
ATCATCAATTAGGTGTCTTATAAATGAAAATTATATAAACCTCTAAAAACATACAAAATGGAATCAATGTCAAAAACGAATGTCAAACTAAGACAAACAATGGTCAGTTTTGCTTATTTAGCCTACATAGGGGAAGGCATCACATTTAATGATCCAAATGAGAGCATTTTAAATTCAATAAATAAGGCACTTCCACAGATCGTCTTGTCAGAAAACAGCAATGAGACACTTGCAGATTGGGAAGTAGTTTGGGGTCCAGTCGCATATACGGTTCCAGGAGGTATGTTTCAAAACAATATGACCTATATCGTGAAAAAGAAAGGAACCTCGGATTATGTAATTGCATTGCGAGGAACAAATTTCATGTCACAAGTGGATTGGTTTTTAGAAGACTTCGAAATAATAAACACAATGCCATGGCCTCTAAATTCGAAACCAACAAATCCTATTGGACAAGAAATATCTGAGTCCACAAGCATTGATATGAATATTCAGATCAATAAGCTAGTAACCGTCGACAAGAATGGTCTTGGCGTCTTAGATTTCTTAAATCAAGAAACGGACAATAATCCAATAAATATTTGTGTGACTGGTCATAGCTTAGGAGGCGTGTTATCAAATACATTGGCTCTTTATTTACTCCAAAATCCATCATGGGACAAATCTGAAAAATCAACTGTTTCTTGCATTAGTTTCGCAGCTCCTGCTGCTGGAAATGAACAGTATGCTCAAAACGCAATTTCAGCCTTCGAAAAAGCATTTCAAAAAGGAAGTTTCCCTGGATGGGATTCTGATAACGTAAAGACAAATTTAGACAATGTCCGATGCAACCTAGATGTTATCCCATTAACTCCAATGGGTAAAAATGTTTATTCAGGCGATGATGCTGGACGTATGTTTGAAATTTATGCCATCAAAAATAATCCAAGTAATAATATAGATTTCAATGAATTGGATATAGTTATTAATAAAGAATGGTCACTCATTAAATCTATGCTGCTTAAACCTGTTGGAGATAAACTAGCAAAAAATAATTATACTCAATTAGAACCAACACCACCAATCATTGGGACTTTTGAAGGAAACACCAATAAGTTATCAGATTATTCCTCTTTTAGTATTGCTCCTCTTTTGGAAGGGTTTGCGGCTCAGGCAGCATGGCAACATTCGAATAGTTATGGTATGTATTTTAATGTTCCTACTTTGTTTGACCCTACCATTATAAACAGAAACGACGATGCATCTCACGATATACCTTACATTGATTCGATTACACCTGATAATGCTCACCAGGGCTTTATTTCTGACAAAACAAAAGTCACAATAAAAGGGAAAAATTTTGCAAAAGGAATCTATAGTAATTTTCTCATATTTTCAGATCCTTCCAATCCAATTCATTATGTAATTACTTCAGTAACCGAAAATGAAATTAAAGCAACATTCGACCTCGACGATGCAAATTCAAAAGGAACCCAGGAGATGTTTATATATCATGGTTCCCCTTTTTATAAAAGTAATGCCATTAAATTTACAGTTGCCTGATATAGAGCTGAATAAGCTTTAAAAAAGCTCCACATTCTCCATCAAATACTTCAAATATAATATAAGACAAGTGGCAAAAGACAAGCGATCACTTAGAGTGATCGCTTGTCTGATACGGCTATAAAGATAACAAAGTTTCACTCTTTCCGTTCACACACAATTATTAAATAGAATCTGTAAATTTGATTTATAATATTGTCCTAAAGAAAATATTTTCAGGGTTGTCACAGTCGAATTAACTTTGTTTGTAAATAATGTATATTTTCACAACCAATTTTTGTTAAAAATCTTAAATGAATATGTACCGAATCATATCTACCATTGCCTTATCAATTATTAGTTCTATAGGTATTATTAATGCACAATGTCCTGAAATAATTTGGCAGGATGAATTTGAAAAGACCACATTGGATGTGACCAAATGGTCATACCAAAATGGTAATGGATGTGATATTGGCCTTTGTGGCTGGGGAAATAACGAGCTTCAATGGTATCAACCTGAAAATGTAGAGGTGTCCAGCGGAACCCTAAAAATAGATGCGAAGAAGGAAAAAGTAGAAAATAGTGATTACACTGCGGCAAAAATTAAAACCATAGGAAAGGGAGATTGGACCTACGGCCGGTTTGAAGCTTCTATAAAGTTGCCTACAGGTCGAGGCTTATGGCCAGCATTTTGGATGTTGCCTACAGACAAAGTATACGGAGGATGGCCGCGAAGTGGTGAAATTGATATTGTAGAACTCATCGGTGACAAGCCGCATGAAATTCATGGCAGCATGCATTATGGTAAAGTATGGCCCAACAATTCAAATTTGCATGAAAGTTATCATCTCAATGAAGGAATATTCAACGAAACTTTTCACACGTTTGCTGTGGAGTGGGAGGAAGGTGAAATACGATGGTTATTGGATGATTACTTGTACTCGACAAAACGCCCGGAAGATATTGCTCCACTCAACTGGCCTTTTGATCAAAACTTTCACATCGTATTAAACGTAGCTGTAGGAGGTACTTGGCCGGGAAATCCGGATGAGACAACATCTTTCCCTCAGACTATGGAAGTAGAATATGTAAGAGTTTATGACGGCTTCATGCCTAGCATTTCTGGAAAACATCAAGTAGACAAAGATGCAAAAGAAGTAACCTACTCCATCCATAATGCGCCTAAAACTGCCAACATTGAATGGATCATTCCAGCTGATGCGGAGTTATTGAGCGGACAAGGAACAGATCAAATTGTGGTGAACTGGGGCCAATCAGGCGGAGACATCAAAGTAAACATCAATGATGCTTGTAATTCCAAAGAGATCACTTTAAATGTACAGGCGGTAGAGCCTGAAGTAAAAGAGCCTGTCATATGGTTAAGTTCTATTGAAAATTTTGACACTTCAAATGAACGAATGATCAAGACCTTTTCAACTGGAACGTATACCAAAAAAGTAAAAAATCCGAGACCAGACAATTTCAACTCACCTGATTTGGTTGCAAAATACAATCGAAATCCGGACGACAGATATGATGTGATGGTATGCACTATATCGGATCTGAATCTTAAAGGATTTGTGGAAGGAAAACATAAGTTCTTCATTGACATCTATACAGATGCCGCTCCAGGAACCGAGATTCTATTTCAAGGAGAAAATAACAAAATAGCTACCAGTTCCAATTATCCAACAGGCAGACACAGTCGATTCAGTGCGTTGACCACCAAACAAAATGAATGGGAACGCTTAGAACTAGAATTTCAAAATCAGCCTGACAACTCGACAAAAGCAGAAGAAGTCAATCAATTTTTATTTCTGTTTGCTCCGAATACAAATAGCAGCTCTACCTTCTATTTTGACAATTTTGATGTGTATGCTATTGAGGCATCTTCTGTTGAGAAGAAGTAAATATTCGATGTAAAGAGACAAGCTATCACTTCGAGTGAACGCTTGTCTCTTTTACTTTCCAATACAAAACCTAGTAAAAATACTATCCAACAAATCATCCGTATAA
>CAJXUU010000439.1 GCA_913061325.1 uncultured Saprospirales bacterium
CGAGATTTCTGCCTGTCTCGTGGGCTCGGAGATGTGTATAAGAGACAGGGTATATGCATCTTGAATTCTTTGATTCATGGATGGCAATTGTTTAGCCAATATTTCCATTTGAAGATTCCTAGCTTGGTTATCGCAAAGTATTAGATGCTTTTCTATTTTTTCCATCAAAACTTCCGTTTTTGTATTTCCTACGCAGTAACCAGCAGTGCATTGCCCTCCACTTGGAAATTTAGATCCACTCACATATGCAATGGTTCTAACTGTAGAAAGTATTTCGCCTTCTCCTAAAAAGAGCACGTTGGGACAAAATGTTTGATCTAAAATAAAAACTGGATCGATTGCAACTTCACCACTTGCCGTTTTTCGCTCTTGACTTAATACCTCTTTTAGTTTTTCTAGCTCAGGAACTTCCACTCTCGGGTTTGTTGGTATTTCAGCGATTATGTAAGGGATTGCATCTTCACTTGCAATTTTATTTAAAACGATATCAATACTATGAACCATGTCGTTATCACCATCAACTGGCAAATCCACTACTTGCACATTATCTAAGCAGGCAGCTACTCGTCTTGCTTGGTCATTTGTTCCCCCATAACAATTTGGAGGCACAACAATTTTAATCGCCTTTCCTTTATGATTTTCTTGAGCATGGTCAATTAATCCCATCATAATCGCGTACTGCATAGATAGTCCACTAGAAGCAACTAACGGTTTTGCCGTTGTACCTGTAATGGATTTAATTGAATTCAAGACACTTGTTTTATTTCCCTCTACATCACTTTTAATTTTATGAACAGAAGACTTATCAATCAGCAATTTTAAGGCATCAAGAGAATTGGCTGGAGTCATTGCAATGGTCTCTCTTCTTCGGACGTGCTGAATTTCAGAGACATAACTTTCATTCTGATCTCCATTCACCAAGAGAATACTTCCAAGGTGAGAATGAAAACCAACGTAAAAGTCAATATTGGGAGTGAGATTTATGGAATTCAATTCATCTTGATGAGAAACAAAAATGGTGCTACCATTAAACTCTGAAATGTCTTCTACTTTATTCACTTTCTTTAAGTCAAAAGTATAACCATAAACACTCTTCAATACGTCAGCATCAAAAAAGTGAGGCAGGTCATCTGTATACAGAATCTGGGTATTTTTATTGTCTAATAAATTTTTCCTTAGAATGGCCAAGATAGGAATCGTCTTTGAAGAAAAACTAATTACATTTTTAGAATCCAGATTATTTAATTTTCCAGTTGCCCATTCCAGAATACAAGATAAGGGATGGCCTAATCTGATATAGTCATAAGCTGTAGGTAACTCATTTAATGCTGATACTGTAGAATTACCGTTCTGATACAGGATCTCAAACTGTTCGATGAATTGAGTTTTAGCCAGTTTTTCTTCGTAAATATCTAGTCGATGTGTAGTTAAGTCAAACCAGCCAGATGGCATATTTTCTAATACAGCATTAATATAATTTAGTCTTCTATTGTCTTCCATAAATTCCACTCTTAAATAAGCAGGCAATATACACTAATTAGATTTTTATAAAAGGAGTTACAAGACGTTTTGTTACCTATTGATTAACATCGCATTTTCTATTAATTGATTGCTTTTGATGCTTAGAGTAACATTAAATGTGAATTTGTTTTTCTCAACTTAAGGCAGAGAAGTAGATTGGCAGACATGATTCCACGCCATAACCCCCTCCGAAGGGGCATGTTTGAGCATACTTAATCCGCATCTGGAGGGAGCGAAGGGGGTGGAACATCCCTGTAATATCTTAAGTGTTAGTTCTAAATGTGAATTTGTTTTTATCAACTTAAGGTAGAGAAGTAGATTGGCAGACATGATTCCACCCCCTAGCCCTCTCCGAAGGGGGGATGTTGGAGCATACTTAATCCGCCTCTGAAGGGAGCGAAGGGGGTGGAACATCCCTTTAATATCTTAAGTGTTAGTTCTAAATGTGAATTTGTTTTTATCAACTTAAGGCAGAGAAATATTTTTTAGCAATGATGATTCCACCCCATAACCCCCTCCGAATGGGGGATGTTGGAGCATACTTAATCTTCCTCTGGAGGGGACGAAGGGGTGGAACATTCCTATCTATATACCTAGCACCCCTTTTTGGTAAAGAGTTAACATCCCACAAGAGTATATTGATGAGTGATAATTACATTCTCAGCTCTTCTTTAACTACAACTAAGCTAGACAAGATCAACTGCTAAATTTCTAATAATTATAAGCATCAATAATGAAATTAGAAACCCATCGTTGATATTCTTCAAATTTAAAGATTCTCCATTGCTGAACCAGTTCTATATCGCTATCAATAACCTGAATAAAATTACGGATAGGATTCTTACGTTTTAAGGCGTTTGACAGTTCTTTACGGACAGACTTATCTGCCGTCTCCTCTAAAAAATACTCCATTATCACCAGTTGGTCTTCCGTACTTAGCTTCTCAATTTTTAGGTGATTCTCTATTTTTTTTTCTATTTCAACGATTGCCTCTTCTTGATCCGCTATCAATTTTACATCTTCAGTTGACGTATCAATGGTTGTGATTTTTTTAGAATACTTATCAATATAACAGGTGTTACCATTTGCTATTTCTCTGGCTATTTCTTTGATTGCTTCTTGCTGTAATCTTGACATTAAATTATTTTATTATAAAAAATTGGCTGCTTTTAAAATCTTACAGTCAAAAGTCATTGTCTTATAGTCTAAACAAAAAAGTCATATCTACAAGCTTTTGATTCAGTTCATATGAGATCTTCCTCACTTATTTCATTTGATTCCTTTATTCATTACCACTACCATATCTGCAATATAAAAAAGCTGTGATGATGCCATCTAGACTATCATCACAGCTTGTCGTGCTGCGTTTTTCAAAAAAGGATTTATCCTTTCAACGTTTTTTTAAGTCTCTTTTCTGCTTTCTTTTCTTTCGGAGTCTTAGTAGCTTCCTTTTTAACACTTTTCTTTGCGTCTTTACCTTTTCCCATGATATTAATTGTTAGATTTTATTATTTTTTAAATTTCCCTTATGATATTAATTCTGTTGTGAAATTTCAAGTTATTCAGTCCATTTTAGATACCTTCCGCTTCCTCCTTTAATTCTCAGAAGAACATTAGCTAAATAAAACGACTATCGTTGAATTTGATTTTGACATTTAATTACCTGGAAGAACAAGGTACAAAAATCATATATATCCAAAGTCAATTTTCATTTCTTTACATGAATGTCATATTAAAAAATTCATTTCATCCAATAAACAGTCGATATAACTCTAAAAGTTCAGAACTAAATCTTTCTTTATTTCAAATCAGAAAATATAATCTTCTCATTTTGTAATAAACCCTTAAAAATAAGTTCTGGGGTGTACGCTAATGGAGGTATAATTTCTCTTTCGAAACCATAATCTATGTCTGTGCTATGTGGATCTTCTTTTGATTTGTAATATTCTCTTAATAAATCCTGTCTCTTATACACATCTGACGCTGCCGACGAAGAGGATAG
>CAJXUU010000440.1 GCA_913061325.1 uncultured Saprospirales bacterium
AGATTTCTGCCTGTCTCGTGGGCTCGGAGATGTGTATAAGAGACAGGTATTAAATTCTTCTTCCAATGCTTCCCATACTCCCTCTTCGTAGTGTGCATATTCTCCATTCTTATAATGTCCAAATGTTTCTCTGTACACTTGATTAGCATAGAATCGAATCACATACTTTTGGATAAATCCTAAAACAGTGATTCCTTTTTGACCTACCTCTTCTTTTTCTATGACTCCACAGACACAACACTCACCATTTCTAGGTGACATATGCCAGTTATCTTCCCATGGAAAATCCTCAGACATATCAAACATTACTGGAAATCCTTTAGGATAATTACTAGGAAAATGAACAGTAGCACGAAAGGTTCCATAGAGGTTCCCTTCGTGATCTGTTACTTCAAAGTCATCTTCTATTTTGAAAGGATAAGCTTTAATTTCAGTGGGCTCAAGTTCTAGGAAAGGATATTCCTTTTGAGCTAATTCTAAATCTCTACTAAAATCTTCTTGTCCCATTAAAATATGGTTTATTATCTCCAACTAATCTACCTAAAGCCGCTCTATTTCCTACAGAGACCGACTGTTCAGCCAGAGGGTACCTTTTGCCCATGTGCTTCTTCCATAACTTAGTAGCTTTGTACTCTGACTCATCATCAAGAGCCTTTTTAGCATCATTGGTAAGATTAGCTAGAGCATTCATGAAGTTAGTCTTGAATGTATTATCATACCGCTCTAGAAGATCATCTCCTGGTGTTGCCGGCATGATACATTCCCAATTTGCATCTAATCCTTCATAAATACCAACCAATGTGTCATACAATGCCTCATCATCTCGATCATCTATTTCTTCAAAATGTTCACAGGCCAATACTGTCAATGTCAACCCATTAAGCATTTTATGATTACGAGCTATGTGATCCGACCATCCTTTTAGATACTTAATGGTTCTCCTCAGCTGAGATCCATGTTTTTCCATTTTATCGTCGAGCCATTCCGTAAATTCTTGAGGATCACTTTCTTCTAGTTCACTATCTTTGACAGCTAGCAAAGGATGATCCATATCTTCAGTCATATAGTATACTGGATAGTCCAAATGATAAGGTCCAAGACCACTCGGTTTGTAGAAGTTTCTTACACATCTAGATTTATGAGCGGGTGTCGTGCTTGTACTTCCTGTTAGAGCCTTTATGATCCATTTTTGTAAGGTCGTACCAGTAACTGAATCTTCAGGATCCCTATCGATATATACACCATCATCCTGATCGCAGTCTTCATCTCTAGTTCGGATATTAAGATGATTCTTATGACTTCCCTGTATCCAAAAGCTAACAGGATAGTCGGGTTGGTTTTCTGCAAACCACTTTTTAATTCGTTTTCTTCCGTCCTTTCTGGAAACTATCATTGCATCCCTTTTCGATTTTGGGATTTTCAGTTCGTCATTGTATTCTTGAAATTGCTTGTTCGTATTAGCCATTATTTAATATTTTTATATGTTCCTGGATTAGTGAAGAAGTGTTCTATTTCGTGCCATTTAGAGCTAGTGTAGTCATCGCCTTGATCTTGACCGTATGTTATCAATGTTCTTATGGAGTCTACAGAAGTATTATCCATATCAATATGCTTGAGTTGCTCAGTTGATAAGGGTTGAGGAGCGAGTCTGTAGTATCGACCGCCACCTAATTCAACCAACTTCTTAACTTGATATCCTGTGATATAATCCGCACCAGTCATCGCTGTGCCTACTAGTTTTTCTCTCCATTTTAGAAATGACCTCTTGGAAGCAACAAATGGCTTCTCTCCGATAGGTTGTGATGGAAGTCCAATTGACAACAAAGAGATATTACTATACTCTATTTCCTTTGGAGCATTTTGACGATCCTCTCCTATAAAATGATCCATAGCTTCAGTGTAAGCTATCATACTGGGATTGTTGTTAAATATTCCACCGTCTATATATTGATCACCTTCAATAGCCACAGCAGGAAGAAAAGTTGGAGCTGCAGAAGTAGCCAAAGCCACATCCATCATAGTAAATCTTCCATCTCTGTGATAATGACCAAATGGCTTTTTAAATACGGACGGTCTTCCTTTCGTAATATTAAAAGCTGGGATACACATGAGATGTTTAGCATCCTTCATAGTCTGATAATCACCTAGGAGCTCTTTTAAAGCTGCCTTCAGCCTTGCATTATCGTATTTAGTGCCAAAACGATACTGAGTCAGCTCTCTAAACTTTCTAGTAATCCAGTTTTCATAAGGAAATATCAAAGGCCCATGTTCTTCATAGAACCGAGCTATCTGTTTACAAGGGATCCCTTTAGTTATGCCCAATGCTAATAGCCCTCCAGTAGATGTACCGCAGATCATATCAAAATATTCGCCAATTTGCTTTCCTGTCTTCTCCTCTATCTGAGCTAATAACTTAGCTGCATAGAGTCCTTTTATCCCACCACCATCAAGAGACAGTATCTTGAAATCGGTAGATTTTCTTATCTTGGGTGCTACTGCCTCTAAGAGCAGTGAGTCAAGATCATTTTCTGTTAAGGTGTCTTTCATTTTTATATGAATTTTAAATTATAGAATGAGTGCTACAAGGTAGCTTACACTTCTATACGAGAATCGATCCATCGCTTTTGCGTATAATAAATGATGTACTTTGTTAAATTGGGACAATCCAGATAGTATTACTACACCTGATCTAGTTGAAATAGTTAGCTGGAAAGGAAGTGGAGACCCTGATACTGAAGATGTTGCTAAAAAATCAGCTGAGATACTATTTTACAGATTTGGTCCTTCGCTTATAAAACATGTAGAAAAACTTTGTATTAAAAATAAAAGAGATTTAGCTGATGCCTTAACAATTGCACAGAGGTCGATAAGAAAATTTGTCCATTCTGGTACTTTTAGTTTTGAAAAATCGCTTCTTAAGAATCCTGAAAGTGCTGTAAAAGCTTACTTAAATAAAGTAGCTTACCATGAATTTGTTAACCTTCAGAGGGAAGAGAAGAGACTAAAATCAAACCCTTATACGGGCAATGAAACTTTGATCTTCGAAATGAACCAACTAGAAGTATTAAGCTCAGGTGTTGAGCCCGTTGGAAAACTAAAGAAATATCTTGAACTAGTAGATCATGTATTATCAAACGTTGATAATCAGGAACATAGAATGATTTTCTTAACCTACTTAGATGCTGGTATTGAACCAGGTAATAGAGCACCTAAACATTTAAAGGATCTATTGATTGGTGCAACTGGACTATCATGGGTGACAATAAAAGGTGTAGCAAATAATATTAGAAATAGAATAAAACCAATATGGGATGTTTACTCTAAAGAAAAATAGTCTGGATATAAAATATGATGATTTGCATCATTGGTTTGCGGTTTGTGGATATATTTTACCACAAACAGAAGGCGATATGGCTAGGTTTGATAAGTTATATGCGAGTTATCAACCAAAGTATACAATCGATGATTTAGATCTGTCTCTTATACACATCTGACGCTGCCGACGAAGAGGATAGTGTA
>CAJXUU010000441.1 GCA_913061325.1 uncultured Saprospirales bacterium
GCGGCTAAAGTCCTGAACCTTCGCCTCATCTATACAAAAAACTCCTGCCTCTATGAGGCAGTTTACTTAATACTTAGTGCACTAGATAGTTGGTTCTTACTGGTGTTTAAAAATCATTTCTTGAATTTGTTCTAACTTATACCATGCTAGATAGCTGATCACGGACTTGTTCATGAAGTGTGATGGCATGTTATTATCTCTAAAAAGGGTAGGATAATCGCTATAGATAATTTTAATTCCTTGATTTAGATATTGGTCTTTGGTTTGATATTTTTTGGCACCAAGGCCTGAGATATAATCTGACCCACCCACTTTTTTGATAATTTCAATATTGGCTTCAGCTTTATGTTTTGTTACATTTAAGTTATTAGAATATACCCATTTACAGTCGAGCGCAAGAATATTCGAAACATGCTTTATTATCTCAGATGAAAAATGTGCGAAAGAATCATTTCTCCATATATCTGTAAAAAAGGTATCTAATATCGATTCTAATTGGAAGTAATAAGGAGCTTTACCATATGATTGATAGATTTGTGCTTTGATTTTACGCTGCCAATTGAAACTAGCGAGTAATTTCAATTCAGAAATGTCTGCAAAATCAGAGTGCTTTTGTAACGGTACTATCAGATATTTATCTTCATCAATTTTATGTGGTTTATGAATCTTAACCCTTCTTATAAATGATCGTTTTGTATATTCTACCTCATCAAAAAAAACAAATGTATTACACTGAGCTATCTTATAGAAATAACCCATCCAAGGAAGAAAATTTGGTTGATGTATAGCTACTTTCAATACTTCTTTGTTTTATTTTAAATGTGAAAATATTATAAAAGTTAGAGAATCAAAAAAAGGAATGAAACAATAATAAAGTTACATTCCTAAGATTATTTCTAAATCTCAACTCTATCATTTCTTCTTTGATACTGGCTAAAGAAGTCTGCCAAATTATTGAAAGCGTACAAAACTAAGAAAATAGCCATTCCTGGAAAGACCGCTAGCCACCATGCTTTGGGGGATTTTCTAGCGCCGGCCAATATTTTACCCCAACTAATCTCTTCAATAGGCATCCCAATTCCTAAAAAAGACAATGAAGACTCCAACAAAATAACAGATCCAAAAGAAAATGCAATAATTACAAATATAGATGGCATCGCATTAGGCAATATATGATAAAAAAGCAATCTAAAATCCGAAACCCCGCTAGATTGCGCACTCTTAATATAGTCCTCTTCTTTCACATGTAATGTCTCAGCTCTAGCGTGTCTTGCAAAAGTCATCCAATACAAAATCGAAATGATAATTGCCACTGAAAATATTGATTGTGAAGAAATGATAGCAGCTACTGAAAGTATGATAAACAATCCGGGTAGCCCTTCTCGCAACTCAAATAATCGTTGCATAATCATATCTAATGGCACTCCGTATCTCTTTATTGAAATCATGCCAGCTAACATATCCAATCCGACAGCTATAATAATGGCTCCGATCAATGGTATAACATTGTACATATTAATACAATCGGATATCATAGAAATTAAATAATAGATGCTTACCAATAATGATGTATAGATTATGAATTGTTGTATTAGGTTTTTTCTTATTCCATTATCTCCATAAAAACCTATCAAAAGTCCTATCGATAATCCAAGAATTAATGAAATTGACACACTCGCAAGAGCTACTATAAATGCGACTCTAGCTCCATGAATCATGCCCGAAAATAAATCTCTACCTAAATAATCAGTCCCTAATAGATGAAAAAACTCACCGCTACTACTAAAGGGTGGTAATAATCCATTTTCGGGTTGTAATACAGAAAATTCACCTCCTAATATTGCTTCTAATGCTGGTGCAAACAAAGCACTAACGGTCCAAATAAATATTATAAAAATTGAGAATCCCAAACTTCGAGATCCTCTTGCTGTTTTCCATATGTTTTTTATCACTTCCATCATCCCAATTTAATTTTAGGATTCAACCATGCGATTAATATATCAGCGATTAAAAACACGATTATGGTTACTGTAGATACGATCATGATTATGGGAAAAACAATAGCCCAATCAGCCATCCTTATACTCTCGAACATCAATCTGCCTATCCCAGGAATATTGAATATCACTTCTATAATGAGAGAAGAACCAAGTGCCCCTGGAATTACTCCCGCTAATAATGTTATTGTAGGAATCAAAGAATTGGGGACTAAATGACGTAGTATGATCTGTCGTTTTGGTATTCCTTTACTTCTTGCAGTCTTGATATATTCCTTACTATTTTCTTCTATTATACTGGCTCTAATCAAACTGGATAGGTATGCAACATCTGGAATTACTATCACTAAAATTGGCAATATTAATTTATTAGCAGATTCAATAATTATGTCAAAAAAGCCAGTTGTCGCAGGCCAATCTCCAACACTTGAGAATATATTAGTCCAAGTTCCATATTCCACCGTTGTAAAAAAGATTATCATCATAGTTGCCAACCAAAACTTAGGAATACTATAAAATAAGAATAATATACTATTAGACCAGCGATCAAATTTTGAATCTTGATTTACCCCATTGTAAATTCCTAGGACAAAAGAAACCAACGCCGCTATTGTAAGACTTAAAATCAGAAGTATTAAAGTCCATTTCATGCTACCCCATACTTTTTTAAAAACCGGCTGTGCATCAATTAATGACACTCCAAAATTTCCTTTTATAAAGTTTGAAGCCCAACGGTGATATTGATTTTTCAGTCCGTGCCATGAAACGTTAGGATAATGCCATTTTACTTTACTAATCTCCATTTCATCTACTATTGATCTAATATTTGATTTAGTATCAGCATTAAGACTTGCTAATTGTGGTCGATTTAGTCTTTCAATAACCTCTTGTGGATGTTGACATATAAACAAAGCTCTTTTTTCTCTATCTTGCAACTGAGATATAGTCGATATCAATTTTAAAATATCAGTTTTTTTGTATTTCTTATTAGCTAGTTCAGTAGCAAAGCGTTTTGTCGAATTTTCCTCTTCATAACTATCTAACCAAGAAGTATATTGGCTCTGAATTGTAAAATAAAATAGAGGCAAATTCATACCCATTTCTATCATTTTTGCATCGTATGCTTCTGAAAATTCCTCTTTAGATTCATCAACACCTTGTAGGCTAAGCAATGTCTCTACTGGATCAGAAGGAACATTATTTTTAAGAAAAAATGCTAAGCATGACACTAAAAAAAGTGTAGGAATAAAAAGAAGAAGACGTTTAACTATGTATATTAACACTGAAACAATTTTGCTGAGCGCAATTTACTAGAAAAGATTGAAAAGGAGGAAACGAGTCATAAGTCTCAAAAAGTTTGATAAACATTATAAATTTATACCCTCATTTTAATTAAAAATCAAACAATTGTATATTGAATTCAATATTCTAGAAAGTTTGGCATAACATTTGAAAAATAGTAATCTGTAGTTAAGTTGATATTATATTTATTGAAATCTTCTTAATCAATCCTAAT
>CAJXUU010000442.1 GCA_913061325.1 uncultured Saprospirales bacterium
GAGATTTCTGCCTGTCTCGTGGGCTCGGAGATGTGTATAAGAGACAGGTTTAAAACAGTTACATATAAACGAGTAGCTCCATTTTTTGAAGTATGCTCAATACCGCAATATTGGTTTTTAAATAGGAGATATGTTTTAATATCTTGAAGCATTAATAAATTATTGTAGGTTTAATCAGAACAGTTAATTTTGACTTACTCGCTTCGCGCTTACGCTTACTAAAGAGCCATTTGATCACAGGTATTCTTGCTAAAAAAGGAACTCCTGATCCAGAATTATTTTTATATTGTTCTTCTAATCCGCCTAAAATTGCAATATCTTGATCTTGCATACGAATGATTGAAGTAAATGTCCTTGAGTTTATATCTGGTGGAGCATCTTCTGCAATTCGCTGACCAAAACTAGATTGAATGACAAAAATATCTAGAAGTACTTGACCATCACTAGATACAGAGGGCTTAATTGTCAGTCCCAATTCAACATCAATAGGGTAATAGTTTGTAAATTCTGTAGTTTGAGGATTATCAGTTCCATAAATGTTGCGTTGTGTTACAGCATAATAGGACGTTTGACCATTTGAAAAAGTAGCTCTATGACCGTTTAAAGTAGCTAGCTTTGGTGTAGAACGAATTTTTAAATCCCCATTAGCTTCCATTGCTTTAATAGTAGCAAAAAAATTAGGCACCACTTTACCAATATTAAAACTTGCAAAATCATTAAAGCCTCCAATAATATTATTTATAGTTTGTGCGCCAAGCGTTAAGTTTGTTTCAGGAAAAATACCACCTTTAGTTTTTGATGGATTATCACCTATACCCCAACTCACACCTGTTTCGATAGTGTTGTTTTTGCTTACTTCAATAATCATTACTTCAATTAAAACAACAGGCACAGGTTTGTCTATATTTTTTACAAAGGCTTTAAATCGTTCTATCTCTGTACTAGCACCAATAGCATAAAAACTATTTAGCTCATAATCAACTTTAATATCTAATGAGGCTTGAATTTCACTTGGAATGAGATCCAATATCGATTTGATTTCACTATTAGATGTTCTAGATGGATTGGATTGGTTGGGAAATTGATTTGGTGAATTTTGGTTTCTATTAGAATTAAAGTTATCGTATTGATTATTATAGTTCGAATTGGATTGAGAATTAAAATTTCGACTGCTGATTGTACCACTCCCTTGTGGGTCTGAAAGCAGTTCTATTGAACGAAACTGAAGTGGAATAACTTCTACTTTTCTAACACTTAATTGTTTTTCAGTTCCAAAAAAGTAAAGAGTTCCATCTTTCTTAAAAACAAATTTTTCAGGAGAGTTATTGTCTGTAAAGTTTTTGGTTTGTCCATTAGCATTTACAATGTTTTGAGTATTGCTAATTTGGGTTTCAAATAATTTAACTAATAAGTCATCAAAAGTTATAGATTTTGATCTTAGAGAAGCAACACCTGCATTGTCTAATGGAGAGGCTGTGAAAATATCTATTTTCAACTCATCACCAATATCATTTATAATATCTGAAATGGATGTATTTACAAAATCAACTTCTAAAAGTTTAGTTTCAGAATCTAAAACTTTAAAAAAGAAATTTGAATTCCTTCTTCGTATAGGGCGTTGCGACGTTGCTGAATTTATAGTATTAGTTAGAGCATTTGGAGTATTGTCTTCGAAAACATAAAAGTCATCTTTGGTTTTCACTACAAACAAATTATTGCCTAGAGCCATTTTATCCATAGCTGCATCAAAAGGCATTTGTTGAATATAGGTCGTTAAAGATTTATTTTCTAATCCTGGAGTAAAAACTAAATTTTTACCTGTAACATCCATAACACGTTTGAATACATCATAAAGCTTATCATTTTTAATATCTATTGAAATAAGATTAGTATTAGGAATATAACTAATTGGAATAATACGCTCTTCAATAATTTTAGTTGGCTCAGAATATGGTTTTATAGACATAATATTGCCAGTAAAGTCAATAGTCAAATTATATTCTTTGCATAGAAAGACTAAAAGATCTGAAACAACAACATTAGAAAAGTTGTTGGCAATATTTATTTTATTGAGCTCTGGAGACACATTAAAATTGACTTTATGAACTTCAGCTAATGCAATTAAGAAATTACTTAGCGTGATATTACTGACCTGTATTTCAGTTTTGAATTTTTCTGTTAGACCAGAGTTTTCAGTTGAAAGGATTTCTAATTGATGACTAATCGTTGCAATTCTTTGGTCTTCTTTTTGAGAAAAACTCAAATGAAACACAAGCAAAAAGATAAAATAGAGGAATTTCTTCATTTGTCTTATAAGTATTTAATCTGTTAGTAATGGATATACTTCTTCTATAGAAGTTATACCATTAGCAACGAGTTCAATGGCATTCGATTTTAAAGTAGCTATGTTATGGTCTTTAAGGTAACTATCAACTTCTAACTCATTGGCTTTTATATGTGCAATAATGTCTTTTTTAATAGGAATAATTTCATAAATGGCCTTTCTGCCTTGATAACCTGTTTGATAACATGTATTGCATCCTACAGGTTTATAATGTCTGGTTAATGTTTTTGGAATTTCAAAGTGATGTGGAAAGACATCAATAGAAATTGGTTGTTCTTCTTTGCAGTGCTCGCATAATTTTCTCACCAATCGTTGTGCTACACTTACATTTAAAGTACTAGCAATTAAAAATGCTGGAATCCCCATATCTATTAAACGAGATATTGTAGCCCATGCTGAATTTGTATGAATTGTAGATAGCACTAAATGACCAGTTAATGCAGCTCTAATAGCCATGTTTGCTGTATTAACATCACGTATTTCTCCAACCATAATAACATCTGGGTCTTGCCTTAAAAAGGTACGTAAGGTGCTAGCAAAATCCAACCCAATATTCTCTTTTAACTGTACTTGATTAACACCTTCTAAGGTATATTCTATAGGGTCTTCTATTGTTAGTATATTTGTTTTATCGTCATTTAAGAGTTTTAAAGTGGCATATAAGGTTGTGGTTTTTCCAGAGCCTGTAGGCCCAGAGATAAGAACAATGCCATTTGGTTTTTTGATAGTTTCTTTATAGGATTTTAGTTCTTTTTCAGTAAAGCCCAAATCGTCCAATTGAATATGGTCGGCATCTTTGCTCAAGATACGAAGCACTATCTTTTCGCCATGAAGGGTAGGTAAGGAAGACACCCGAATATCAAATTCATCAAGGCCGTTTTTAATGGTAATACGTCCATCTTGAGGCAATCGTTTTTCTGAAATATCTAACCCAGCTTTAATCTTGAGTTTGTTCACTATTACAGGGTATTCATTTAAAGAAATCACATAATATTCTTTTAATTTTCCATCCAATCGAAAACGAACCCTACATTTTTGTTCATAAGGCTCAAAATGAATATCACTGCTTCCAATATCTGTCTCTTATACACATCTCCGAGCCCACGAGACAGGCAGAAATCT
>CAJXUU010000443.1 GCA_913061325.1 uncultured Saprospirales bacterium
CCAGTAAGTAGCCTATATCTGAAAAAGAAAGTTGCTTAAGTTGAATGAGTTCTTTGACTTTCTCTATCTTCAATTTGATAAAGTATTTTTCAAGAGTGGTTTGTTCATTGGCTGAAAATAATTTGCTTAATGTCTTGTAGTCCTTATGAAGACTTGACGCCAATAGTTCAGATGTTTTTACTTTAATATGTAATGGGAGCTCTTGCAATTGCTCGATTAGAATAATCTTCATTCTTTCGACGAGCATTTCCTCTTCCTTTTGGACGATTTCAAAATCATTGGCGTGAAGCACAGTTGTAACGGCTTCAAGAATTTCTTTGCTGGTTTTTTTTGGAGCTTCCACCATTAGTCTACCCAACTCTAATGAAAGCACAGTTACTCCCAATTCCTGTAGTTCTTGCTTAATAACTTTTAAGCAGCGGCTACAGACCATATTTTTAATCCAAAATTCTTTGAGTCCTTTCATAATAATCGATATACTGCTATTGGCCATTTTGACAAATAGCTTGTAATTTTTTTAATAGTACAAGGTTAATAGCGTTGTTGAGAATTGGGTACAACAATATTTAGCCAGAAGCAACACTTCGGCCATTGTCGTAAATGCAGGTGAGGAAATTCAACCTGCTATGTAGAAAATCAAATTAAATAAGTCTCGTGTAGAATTTGTATGTCCCTGGATAACAAGGGCGGCCTATATTGTTTAAAAGGAACTATATTTTTCTCTAGCCCTTCAAATAAATTTACATAGACGTAAAAAAAAGTATTTAGAAAAATTATGGTTTCGGCCTCAAGTTGGGTATTGGCCTTTTTAATGGTATCGTCTCCTGTTTTTACAAAAGATTGATTACTACAGCAATCTTTTTCTTGTAGCGTAGTGCATTGTTTTGTAGGTTCCTTTTTCTTTTGAACCTTCTCTGCGCAGACTTTTGCTTTGCCTATCAGGGACATATCGACTAGTTTATTACAGCAAAAGTGCATATCTACCGTAAAAGAAGAAGTAGAAAGCAGTATTAAAGCTGCTAAAAAGAAGGATATTATTTTAGAAACATAAGATTTCACATCATAAAGTTAAGAAATTTTATTTAACATTTAGAGTATAATATAATTATGTCTTTGTTTTTTAATATACTCAATATTAAATATTTAATGATGCTAAATAAATTTCCATTTTTACAAATATAAATCTAAAGATTAAACAGAAAAATGATTTTTGTCATATATTTTGGTTTCCTAAAATCCATACACGACAGAAAAGTTAATCCCAAATGGATGCCCAGGACGTAACCCTGCCGGAACCCTCGATACTGCGTAAGTTGTATTAAAAAGATTTATAATATTTGAAGACAGGGTAAAGTTCTCATCAATAAAATAACGGGCAGACAAATCCACTATGAAATTTGAATCTACTTTAAAGTTTGCTGGGATTGGTCCGGAACCTGCTTTTGTTCTGAAAGCACTTGTGTATCGTGAATTCACATTTACATCAAACTTACTGTGCTGTAATCCCAAAGATGCGTTTAATTGATTTTTTGCAATATAGGGTATCTCGTCGCCTATGGTGACTATGCCGTAAATGTCTTCATTACTGTCAAAACTGGTTAAAAATTCAGTATCGGTAAGTGTGTATGAGACGGATAAGGGAAGCTGAAAACTACTACTTTGTTTATGCAGCAGGTTGTAATTAAGTAAAAACTCAATACCGCTTACACGAACTTCACCTGCGTTAAATTGGTCAAGGCTTCCTGTGCCGCCTGTTGCTGCCAAATCGCTTCCGAGCAAATTTTTATAATCATTGTAAAAACCAACAAGTTCCCCTTGAATTCCCTTGAAATTAAATCGTGTGCCAAATTCGTAATTGATGCTCTCTTCTGCATTTTGACCTGGGGTATTACTTGGCGGCGAAAAGCCTTTATGTACACCACCAAATATTGAAAGGTCATTACTGAATCTATAATTAGCCCCAATTCCAGGAATCCAGACATCTACTTCGTTTTCTCTAATCGATAGGTCTTGACCAGTTCGTGAAGGGTCGTCTGTCCCATAATCTGTACGGGTCAAAGTGATGTTTTCATAGCGCAACCCTGGGGTCAAGGTCAAATTTTCAATTTTTACCGTGTACAGTAAATGTGCTGCCAGTGCTTTGGCACTGCTTATACGGTTAGCATCTGTTCCTTTTTCGCCAACGGTAGTCCGTATCAATTCTTGGTTTTGAAAAGCATATCTATCCACCCATTGAAACCTGTCCTCGTCATCTTCGTGATAGCGTATGCCTGCTTCTAAACTTTGCAGCAAGTTATTTCCCCATTTTAATGTTGCAATGGATTGAATTCCGTTTGAGGTATAAGTTCTATTGTTGGCTTTAATGCCCAAAACATCTGTTTGGGTGTCTTCGTTGCCCAAAAGGGTTTGATATTCTGAAGGAAAATTTTCTGGTGAAGATAAGATATTGTTAATACTTACACGTTCGCCCAAATTGACATCATCCAATTTATACCAATTCCGTTTAAATCTATTGAGATAGCCTGTGGTCCTTATATCAAGTGATGGTGACAAACGGATAAAATGGGTAAGCTGGTACTGTTGGTGTTCGGCATTCATCACATCCTCGGCAGATGCTCTGTACCTTCTAAAGGGATTCTCTTCAAAATCTTCATCGGTCAATCCCAAGTAAGTTTCGTTTGCCTCTTCTTCAGAATATTGGATTTTAAATATTAGTGACTGATACAATTTTGCATCTAAATTTGAGTTGACCCTAAACTTCGCCAAATAATCAGATTTATCAAATCCTGTATTGCCACCGCCATCTAAATCCTTAAAACCGTCTGAGCTGTAATTGAAATAATCCGTTACAAATCCAAAGTTTTGATAGCTATCACCAATGACTAATTGCGTGTTTTTTGAGCCATAATTCCCTGCGGCAATGGAAGCTCGTCCAGAAAATTCGTCAGGAATTCGGGAAGAAATCATATTAATGGCACCGCCCGTGGTGTTGGGTCCATATTGAATTTGACTGCTTCCTTTCAAGATTTCGACGGCCTGCATACGCCCAATAGTTGGGAAATAATAGGCGGCAGGTGCGCTGTAGGGTGCTGGGGCAATGAGAACGCCATCTTCCATCAAATTTATTTTTGCACTACGCTCAGGCGATGTACCTCGCAAACTTATATTTGGGCGTAGCCCAAAGCCATCTTCTTCATAAATGTTAACCCCTGAAACTGTTTGTAATACCCTGTTGATATTAGTGTAAGAGAATTTTTTTAATTCTTCTTTGGAGATATAGCTCGCAGAACCCGTTTTGTTTTTAATCTCAAATTTACTGCCCAGTATGGTGTTAGCGGATACAATCACTTCTTTTAGGCGTTCCGTCTTTTGTTGTATAGTATCCTTTTTTTGAGGATTTGTTTGCGCCAATATATATGTAAACTGCAAGATAAATAGTAGGGAAAATAGCTGTCTCTTATACA